>DAOVJU010000349.1 GCA_030632095.1 Chlorobiota bacterium | reverse complement strand
CAACCCTGTCTTTAATAGTTGGAATTCCCAATGGGCGTTTCCCCCCATTTTCTTTCTCTATCCATACTCGTTTTACTGCTTGTGCTTTGTATGTGCGTTTTCTTAGTTCTTCACTTATTTCAGTTAAAAACTTTTCTCGTCCATATTTCTCAACATCAGTAAACGTCTGCTTATCTACTCCTGGACTTCCGTTTTTTGATTTAGACCGTTTATAGGCTTCTTCCAAAACATGTTTCTGGAATATTTTATCATAGAGAATGTAAAATTTGTAACCGCTTTCCTGCTTGGCTTTCAGATATAGTTTTAGTTGTAAAAGTCGTACTCTTTCCAAAGAGGTCATATCTTTACGTTTCTTTTGCGAAAGTAAATCTATCTCCTGTTGAACTTGTTCCTGAATACTATTTGTTTTCATCAATTCTGTTGTAATTCTTTTATCTAAAACATTCGTTAATAGCAATGTCCCTTCCCTACTCCTAAGTTATGTTGTCTTAGGTATCATCAGTACTACGAACATCTCCGCCACCCTCAGCAATTGTTGGTATGTTAATCCTGTTAGGGCTTCCCAAGTTCATGCGTTTCCCTTACTATGCACGCAATCCCATATTACTCCGTGTAGTCATAACGATGCTTTTTGTCGTTGCTTCTCGTTACATATCAGATTTAACCATATCTGGAAGGTTGATCACTACAAAGTTGTGTAACGAAGCCTTACTGGGTTCATTTGCATTACAGCTTACATAGTCGCTTATCATGAACTTAGCACGCTTTGTTTCCGCTGCGCACCTCATGATTGCTTCAGACTGAACGACAAATTGGTCTATGCAATCCTTTCATATTACTGGGTTATTAATTATATTTAACGCACGCTTCTTGGCGTACCAGATTCACAGATAAATTTATGAAAAATAAAATCTGTGAATCTGTGGCATATTACATTAAATTACCTGTCGGTGAGGGCTTCGCCGTTCGTAGTAGAACTTCTTAGTTTAACCTTATTGTTTTCTTTTTAAATTCAAAGCCAAAAGTTTTCATTTCTTCAAGTACCGGTTCATAAATTTCGGGGATATTAGGCATTAATGTACCCCTTGACTTTATTTTCCCTTCCAGTATTAATTTTATGGTTATTGAAGCAGGAAGTGAAACTGCCCTTGACATTGCCGATTCACCATAAGGTATTCCTTCTACCAGCAAACTTGCAGTTATTTTTTCTTTCCGGTCAGGAAATTCAGCAATTATCTCATCATACACAATGATCATATCTTTTTCTTCAGGGGCATATGACATTTTTTTAAGCATAAGGTCAACAAGTACATCGGAGTAAATTCCCTTTTCAACGGTAATTTGTTTTTCCTCAAATAATCCGAGCCATTCTAATCGCTCCATAACATCATCCTTTTCAGCAAGATTTAAATATTCGCTTACTTTCTTTTTGATATCAACTGAAGAATCTGCATTTATTAAAGATGCCATCATTTGTGCATATGTCACACTTTTGAAGTTTTTTTCATCTTCCTCTGTATTAAAAATTCCTATTTTCCTTAATGAATTCATTGTATTGCAATAACCCACAAATCGTAAAAGCCCCCGGTACAACGAAACATTTTTATCTAAACCATAATGCTCAACATATCTTTCGCAGTCGCGGTTCGGGTATGTTTCAAAAGTTCCGATTCCTTCGACATCAACAATACGGTGATGTTCAAATATTAATGGAACGTCTATTTTTACTCCATCTTTTAAATAACCGGCTGTTGCTTTGGCCGAGATCATTAAACCATATGGGCTCCATGAAAACTTATAGCCCATGGGATTTCGGTTATGCTCGAAAGAGGGTAATCCTGCACCATATGAAGCAAGACTGGTAATCTTACCACCTTCAGCCTTTATTTTATGAATGGCTCCCATTGCACCCATAAGGTCTAAACCAGGGTCTTCACCTATTTCATTCATAATTACAATGTCTTTTTTACGCGCTTCTTCATCAATGGAAATAAGATAAGGAGTTAAATAATCTGTCTGCAGAAAGTGTTTATTATACTTTAGGCAAACACTAGCAACAATGTCATGAGCAGTTTGGGGTATCATGCAAGCTACCATATCTACTTCTTTTACCATTTCTTCCAATTTATCAACCTGGTCAATTGTCCAGCTTACGGCTTTCCCCAATGGTTTTCCTTCAACTATTTTTTCAGCTTTCGACACTGTTCGTGATGCAATAATTACTTCATAGTTGCATTTATCCATTAAGTAATTTGCCATTGTTTTAGTCATTAATCCGGCTCCCAGAATCAATACTTTTTTCATTTTTACCTCCTGTTTATTAAGATTGAAATGTAACAATTATTATGTGTAAAGTTGTTTTAATAAAACATTGAATTTACAAAAAAATAAAGCAATTACGCTTCTGGCTAATAATATTTTACTGCATACGATTCATTCCTTGTTGCTTTTTTTCTTCCTGTATATCCTGTTGACAGGCACAATGTGAAAATTCGGGTGATTTAAAAACCCAGGTAAAAATCTTTAGTTAATTCGATATATTATTTTTCCATCCTTTATAGTGAGAATTCTATCCGAAGTTTTCGCTACTTCAGCATTGTGCGTTACAATTACAAATGTTTGCTGATATTCATTGCGTAAAGTATAAAATAATTCATATAATTCCTTTGTATTTCCTGAATCAAGGTTACCTGTTGGTTCATCGGCTAACACAACTGCAGGATCGTTTACCAGTGCTCGTGCAATAGCTACTCTTTGATTCTCTCCACCTGACATTTCACCGGGTTTATGATTAAGGCGGTTTTCCATATTCAGAAACCCAAGTAGCTCTTTTGCCCTTTTGAAAGATTCCTGTCGGGATTTATTTGCAATAAATGCAGGGATACAAACATTTTCAAGAGCTGTGAATTCCGGTAGCAATTGATGAAACTGAAAAACAAATCCTATATTTTGATTGCGAAATTTAGCAATTCGCTTTTCATTTAAACGAACAATATCTGTGTTGTCTATAGTTATTTCACCACCATCTGGCTTACTTAAGGTACCAAGAATTTGTAAGAGTGTTGTTTTACCAGCACCGCTTGCTCCGACAATAGATACAATTTCACCTTTATCAATTTGTAGATCAATACCTTTTAATACTTGCAAATTACCAAAGGACTTGGTTATGTTTTTTGTTGTAATCATCAATAGTAATAAATTGATTTAGGTTCTTTATACAAAAAGGTTATAAATATAGAAAACATATACAATTAATAATAAGAGGCCTTCATATCGTTTTAAAATCCCCCCCTTTACTGGCAATATTAAAATAAACAGAAGAATTGATATTATTAACATCCATATGATATCAGGCCCAAAGTCACTAAAATTAACCGGTATTATTTTTACAATGGCGGTAGTTCCTAAAATACCAAATATATTGAAAATATTAGAACCTATGATATTACCAATTGAAATATCTGTTTCATGTTTCAATGCTGCAATAATAGATGTAGCTAACTCTGGCACACTTGTACCAAAAGCAATCAGGGTAATGGAAATAATTCTTTCACTAACTCCAAAACTCAATGCTATTTGCGTTGCCCCTTCAATTAATAAGGTTGAACCATACATTAAACCAATGCAAGAAACAACTATAAAAAAGACCGGTTTCCAAATTGGAGCTATAATATCATCTTTCTTTTTATGATTTAATTTTTCTTCTTTTCTTGAGCGATGAATTGACCAATACACGTAAACGATTAATAAACTAAAAAAGATGATTCCTTCATAAAATTGTAATGTCCCGTTTATAATGAAAAGATAAAACAAAACACCTGAAAACATCATTATTGGCCAATCAATAACAATGGAATTTCTTTTCACCGGGATTGGATTAACAATTGCCGTTATTGCTAATACAAGAGCAATATTCGAAATATTTGAACCAACAACATTGCCAATTGATATTTCCGGATGGTTTGTAAGCGCCGCTTTTAAACTAACTATAAGCTCTGGTGCTGAGGTACCAAAGGAAACTACTGTTACACCAATTACCAGGGTTGAAATTCCTATACGTTTAGCAAGGTCAATACTTCCTTTAACTAAAAAATGGCCACTGGCTAGTAAAACTATAAAACCAATTAGCAACTGAAGATATTCCATAATGTTATATTTATTAAGCTAATTGATTTTATTTGCTTATGTTTTTTTTAATGTCGTTTATGTCTTTTGCAATTTCTGAATTGTCATTTATTTCCTTCTTTATATCATCGGTTGCTTTTCTAAATTCTTTTATTCCTTTTCCTAAACCCCGGGCTACTTCCGGGATTTTTTTTGCTCCAAAAAGCAACAAAACAACAATTAGAATGATAAAGATTTCTTGTCCGCTTATAAATAATAATATTTGCATTTCACTTAATTTTAAGCAAAGATAAAAAAAGAATATATTGATTTTGTTAAATGTTTTACAAACAAAAAAACCCTCTGAATGTTCACCTGTTTTGTGAATGAAAAAATTCTACAAACACAACTATCTGCCAGATAGGTTGTTATGATTTAAAATAGAGTGTTTTGGGTCATGCACATTATATTTGTTGCATGTTTATTAGGAAAAATAGGAATCGTAGTGGTTCCAT
>DAOVJU010000281.1 GCA_030632095.1 Chlorobiota bacterium | reverse complement strand
GGAATGCCATTCCCTATGGGTATAAAACTATTATCACTGCAAAATGAAAAAATAATTCCCTGGGCATGGGGAATAAATGGTTGCTTTTCGGTAATAAGTACAGCTTTAGCAACTTTAATTGCTATTACTTCAGGATTTACAATGGTGTTTTTATTAGCGTCTTTTGCTTATCTGCTGGTATTTTTAATAAGCAGCCATAACTAGTATTATGTCAGATGTCAAATATTGCATGTCAAATGCCTGCCAATGAATATTTTAAAAATGAAAACATCATCTAATATGCATACAAAGTAACTTACAGCATTTTTGTTCAGAGAGCTAATTACATATCTTTGCTGTCTTCTTCAGTATAGTAATATTCAAAATTAATTGAATCGTCAGTGCTATCTATTGATTTCTTACTTTCCCAATCATAAATTGTAGTAATTGCAGCTTGTTTTCTATAAACAAATGCCAGTGCAACCCCAACAACAAGGCCAAGCAAATGTGATTCCCACGAAACCTGAGGCTTAAGCGGTAAAATTCCCCATATCATTCCTCCGTATAAAAAAACCACCAGCAACGAAACTACTGATAAACGAATATCTTTTCTAATAATTCCACTTGTAAACAAAAATGCAGCAAATCCATATATCAAACCACTTGCGCCTATATGATATGCTTCACGGGCTCCGATCCAAACCAGCAATCCAGTCAGCAAATAGGTTAATGTAAATATTTTGAATGCTATCTTCCGGTAAAAATAAAACACTCCGGATGCCAATATAAACAATGGCCCTGAATTTGAAATTAAATGCTTAAATCCGGAATGTACCAAAGGAGATGTTATTATTCCATGCAGGCTTGATAATTTAAACGGATATATTCCAAAAGTGTGTAAGTCGAGATCGAAAATTATTTCATAAAATTTTACAAGCCATAAAAGAATGATAAAAAAAAATGGAAATTTCATGCTGCTCAGAAGCATATATTTATCTGTTTTTTCACTTTGCTTCATTTTCAGATAAATTGTTTTCCTCGATTATGAATTAATTTTTTGCTTATCTTATTTTTTGAACTGATCCTGATCCTGATACTTTGGTTGAAATATCCGGATTTCCTTTGTAATATACATTACCGCTGCCACTAATACTGACATCAAGATCTTCAGTTGCATTAATTCTGCAATCTCCTGATCCGCTAACTCTAACTGATGCATCTTCACAAGCCAGGTCTTCTGAATTCAAATCACCCGAACCACTTATTTTAACCTTTAATTCTTCAGCTTTCCCATTCAAATTTATTTTTCCTGAACCGCTTATGTTAGTATTAATATCTTCGGCACTAAGCGTAAGATTTACTTTACCGGAACCACTTACTTTTATATCAATATCGTTGCAAAGTATTTCTTCATTTCCCCGAATATGTCCCGAACCACTCACATACAGGCCTTGTATTTCAGGAATTATAATATCAATTTCCAGTTTAGAGTATCTGAATATGTTCCCCCGGGAACAAATAACAAGCTTACCATTCTTCACTTCAGTAGTAATTATAGACATTATATTATCATCAGTTGAAATTTCAACCGATTGATTTTCTCCCTGCGTAATAATTACATTACCACTTACTCTTAAACTTATTTCATCAAAAGGGGCAAGTTCCCTTTCTTCCGTTATTATATTACCCGATCCTTTTATTGTATCAAAAAAACAGGCTGATAATATTAGTACAGAACTAATAATAATAAGAAGTAGATTTTTTTTCATTTTTATAGTATTTAAATTGTTGAATAAATAGTTTATGCTTTTTGTATACCGATATGAAATAGGTTTACTCACAAAATTATTTATTTTTATTGTGTTCGTGAAATCACTACGTTTAGTTGCGAAAGATTAAACCTATGCTTACCGAGTATATCTTCAACTTAAACAGCTTTTGCTTCGCAAAATTGTTTAGTTTCAGTATAAATATTATTTATAAAGATACAATAATTAATATTTTAAAGTAAGATCTACAGTTCCATCAAAAACAATCCAGCAATCTTCTTCGCAGTCGCTCGTGTTTTCTTTCATATGTATTTTGGTAGCATCAACTGCGGTAATAATTTTATCACCCGATTTGTATTCTGCGGTAACAGTATAATTGTTGTCAATTGGAACTAAAATTTCATAGCTTTCTTCATTGGTTGTATCAACCCAGACAGTTTCCTGGTAATCGAGCTCATCCTGATAGATAATAATTGGGATAAACGGATTTTCACCATTTACAGTCAATTTTATTGTTAATAATCCTTCTTCCGGTTTTTCAGTATAGCAAAAATCGCAAGGATATCCACTGTCAAAATAATACTCATGACATGAACTGATTATAAGGGTAGTTAGTATAAACAGTATAACTAATTGCTTTTTCATTATTCGTATAAATATTGTATGAATTCGTACCGTTTTCTATTTCCAGATTGAAAGGAAATAGTTGTATTGATAAAATGATTTGAGAGTTTGTAAGTATCCAGGTTTTTATATTGATAACCAAGCTTAAAGCTAAATGATCCTTTTTTGTAACAATAACCAATTGATGGAACGACAATTAGTAATTGTTTTGGATTTTGAGTGGTTCCGGTAAAACTACCAAAGGAATAGTTGGTAAGTATATCTGTATAAATACCTTTTTCTTTTTTGTTCTTTCTATGAAGGATAAAGTCTTTACCTATCCCAAATCCTATATAATATCTTCTTTCCCAGTATTGAAAATATGAATTTTCAGAAGTCTGGTAAAGTATCCTGTTTTTAAAAGGCCTGATACTGAATTCAAAAACAATATGACTTTTATATTTTGAGTCATTTAAGCTAAAGCTAAGTCCTGAAGTACACGTAGTGTAATTGAACTGATTTAACAATCCGAAACTAAATTTGTTATATGAAGGTTTCCAATTGACTTTAGCACCATTTTCTTTCAGAATTTTAACAATATTGTTATGATAATAATTTTGAGCCAGAGTTACCGGTTTTTGTGATTCCTCTTCCGGATAATTAACCTTAGCCCCCTTCCCTACTAACAGTTCAACAATATCACTTGATCCATTTTTAGCTGCAATTGCAAGCGGAGTGAATCCTTCTTTATTTATATAATCAAGGTTAAAATTCTTTTCTGTAAGAAACTTAACTGTTTCAGTATTGTTATTTTGTACAGCTTTATGCAAAACCGAATTACCATTTTTATCTGTTGTTTCAAGATCAGCGCCGGAATTAATTAAAAGTTCTGCTATATCAGTATTTCCATAAAATGAAGCTAACATAAGGGCATTATTCCCATCAACATCGGTTATGTTAAGACTGGCTTCGTAATAAATGAGCATATCAACAATATAGAAATGATTATATGCAACTGCATACATTAGCGATGAAATGCTGTCAGCGGAAACAGCATCAATATCGGCATCATTCCTAATTAAAAATTCTGCCATTTCCAAATATCCGGCTTTCACTGCTGCTATAAGCGCCGTGGTCCCATCCCATGGTTGAGCATTTATATCTGCTTCATTTTCTAAAAGGATCTTAACAATATCAAAATTGTTGTTTTGCGTAGCATACATTAACGGAGTTACTCCTTCCCGGGTTGAAACATTAACATTAGCAGAATCTTTTATTGATGATTTTACAAGTGCAGTGTCATTATCAGCAGCAGCATTTAAAAGCTTAAAATCTACCTCATTTTGTGCAAAGGAATTAAAATTAATCAACCAGAAAATTATGCAGATTGTTGTAAAATACTTTAACATAGAGTGTATAATTGACAAAATGAATTACACAAAAATAAGGCCATTTGATATTTTAATATGAATTATTAATGAATAAATTTTAAGATAGGAAATTTCAACCTGCCAGGTTTTCTTCAACCTAACAGGTTTTAGTTTTAAATGGTTTATTTTTCATCTAAGGGAATACTATAAATCAAGCGTAAGTTCACAAAAGCTCCATTATTAAAACTATAGTTTTTCTGTATCCTGTCATCTCCAATATTGACCAAAGGCAAACTGAAATCTACTTTCTGGCCGGTCTTATATTGAGCATAATCTCTTCCTGTTGCCAAACCTATTCTTCCTTCTATATGAAGATTCCCAACAATATTATAGTGTCCATAAAGCGAAAGATCAATACTTTGTCTGGTTAAATAATCTCCTGAATATCCTTCTTTTCCAAGCCGGTATGATGTTGTAAGCCCAAAATGACTGAACCCTACAACCAGGCGCTCGTTTATTCTGTAGTTTACTTTCAAATAAACAGGTAACATTCCTACAATGCTCCATTTCGATGATAACTGCCAGTCGACATGAATTAAAGGGACTAAATACGGGCCAAAAAACTCATTGTTAAACATTGCACCAAAACGCATCATTAAATTATCACTATACCGTTTTTCATACATTGCCATTCCGCCCAACTGAAACCTGCTCTCGTCTGTTTCATTGAAATCTGTCATATAACGGGGCATGAAAAATAATAACACGGCACGGTTGTCGCTAAATTTTTGCACTAATCCGGTTCTAAGCACAAAACCATGCAATTCAATTGGATTAGCAATACTATCATCCATAGTGATATTATTATTCACTTGAAAGTAGTAATAATTAATATTGTTAAACAAAATTGAAGTTTCAGAAAATACAACAGGTAATGTCAAGCCAACATTGCATCCAATTTCTGTGGCTTCTTCAGTATATTGTGTTTCATAGCTTTGTGGAAATCCGTATTGGCCAACAATAGATAAAATATCAATACTATTTTGAGCTGATAAGTTCAAACTTAGCCCTATTGCTAAAAGAAAAAGACATATTTTTTTCATAATATCTTGTATAATTATTTATTCTAAATTTATGTAATTTACTGAAATACAGAAACTTTTTTTCTGTTTTTAAAAAAATCAATACTTTTATGACTATTATTTAATTTAATTCTAATATGATATGCAACAAGCTGAATTATTTCATCCCCGCGTTTTTAGTGATCATGACTGGGCCAATGCTTATTATAAACGTAATGCAAATAATATTAAAAAAGTTGGGAAACGATTAGCATTGCTTATACAAAAAAGTGGATTTACGGGAGGCAAAATTCTGGATGCAGGATGCGGTTTTGGAAGCATTGCCATAGAAATTGCAAAAAATATTCCTGATGTTGAAATTACCGGGATTGATTTAAGTGATCCCTTATTAGAAATGGCTAAATCTTTCGCTGAAAAGGAAGGTTTATCAGATAAAATAAAATTTACAAATGGCGATGTTCTCAAGCTGGAATTTCCCGATAACACTTTCGATATAGTTATTAGCTCATTTATGTTGCACATTGTTGAACATCCTGTTACTATGTTGAATGAAATT
>DAOVJU010000385.1 GCA_030632095.1 Chlorobiota bacterium | reverse complement strand
ATCAGAGTGCTATGAAAAAACAGGTGATGCTGAAAAATCATTTGAGTATTTTAGCCTGTTCTCCTCTTTTGAAAAACATATCCAAAAAGAAGAACACAAGAAGATTAAAAAAGAGACCAGGGAAAAGATCGATAAAATGCAAACTATTACAGACCAGGCTGTAAAAGAAAAAGTAAAAAAAGAAAAAGAATTAAAAGAAACTGCTGCATCATTGGAAAAAGTTGAAGAAATAAACCGGCAGAAGCAAATGGAAATTGAACTTAAAGAATTAAAACTTAAAGAAAAGGAAACTCAACTGAAAAGTGAAAGGTATTTACGCTATATAATTATTGGCGGACTGATCCTGGTGTTAATAATTACCATAATTATTTTCAGGAACTTTAAACAAAAGCAAGCAGCTAACCAGTTACTTGCTAAACAAAATAAAGAAATACGTGCAAAAAATAAAAACATTGAGCAGAGTATTAACTATGCACAGCGAATACAGGAAGCTATGCTCCCGGATATGAATAATTTATCAAAATATTTACCAGATTCCTTCATACTATTTAAACCACGTGATATTGTAAGTGGTGATTTTTATTGGTTTATTGATCCGTATAAAGTACACCTGAAACTGAAAAATCTTACAGGAAATGAAGCTCCTGCCTCAAAAAAAATGGCTGAATTAAAGGATAATAACTTCATTATTGCTGCTGTTGATTGTACAGGACATGGTGTACCGGGAGCATTTATGTCAATGATTGGGATGAATTTATTATTTGAAATTGTAAGTCATGGTGTTGTTGAGGCTGATAAGATACTTGATGAATTACACGCGGGGATCAGAATTGCACTTAAACAAGATAAAATAGATAACCAGGACGGAATGGATATGACAATATGTGTGGTTAAGAAGAAGGATAAGGTTGTAGAATTTGCAGGAGCAAAAAACTCATTGCTTTATATCCAAAAAGGCGAATTAGTTAGAATTAAAGGAGATAAATTTGCAGTTGGCGGACAGCAATATGAAAGTATAAGAAAATATAAAAAACATACAATTAAAATTGACCAGCCAACTATTTTTTATATTTTCTCTGATGGGTATCAAGATCAATTTGGGGGACCTAACAATATGAAATTCCTGACAAGAAATTTTAATAATCTGTTATTAAAAATAAGTAATGAAGATTTTTTGAAACAAAAAGAAATCCTCGACCGTACAATAGAAGACTGGAAGGAAAATGTAAAACAAACCGATGATATTCTGGTTATTGGTTTTAAAATGTCGTAAAAAATATTTAAACATACATGATTCAATATAGACTTTTCATTTTAGTGTTTTTAATATTGTTTTGTTTTAACAGCAATGGACAAAAAGTGATAAAAGGAGAACCTTCAGGTTATGAAACTGAAGATGGTACATTTTATATCCAAAAAAAACTACCTGTTTACATTTATATTTCGAATTCGCCTGACCCTAACTCAGTTAAGCACAAGCTAAGAAGCAAAAAATCAGTTCAGTATACCAATCCTATGTACTTTGATACCGATGGATTTAATTCAATACGATCATATTGGGCAGTAAATAAAAAAAGCAAAACAACTGCTAGCCCTCCTCGTGAAATTGTGTATGAAGTGTATGCCGACAGCAAATCACCAGAAACATATGGCTTGTTCAATAAAAAAACAATTGGTTATAAAGAAGGTAAGCGTATTTATCCTGTTGGAACTAAGTTTACTTTACTTGAATATGATGCGGTATCAGGAACATCAAGAATATATTATTCAATAAACCAAAAACCTTTCACTATCTATGAAGAAGCACTTACATTCAATAATCATGGAAATGTAAATGTAAAATTCTACGGTATTGATAATGTAGGAAATACAGAAGAATTACACAGTCTCGAATTCATAATTCAATAATGTTCAAATAGTCGATCAATAAAATATATATGCAACGCATTCTCATACTTATATCATTCTTAGTAATATTTGTTAGTTTTTCGTTTGCCCAGGAAATTATTAAAAAAGAAACTTATACATATTCTGATACAAATGGAAATTTCTATGTTCAAAGATCACAAGCTGTTTATTTATGGCTTGGGTTTACACCTGATTCAACAGATGAAATGCATTTACTTAAAAGTGATTCTTCGGCAAAGTACACAAATCCCATGTTCTTTGATGAGGAAGGTTTAAATATCATACGTTCGCCATGGGCGGTTGATACGCAAACACATATAAGGATATATCCGCTGGAAGTGATTGAATTTGAGGTTTATGCAGATGGAATTGCTCCAAGAACATATCTTAAATATGGTAATTCAAAACCAAAGGTAATTGCAGGAAGAACTTATTTTGGTAAAGAGCTATCCATAACATTAAAATCGTTTGATAAAACCAGTGAAGTTTTTAATACCTATTATTCTATTGATAGTTTACCATTTCAAATTTATAATGAACTAATAGCTTGTACTGATGAAAAAGAATATTTTATTCAGTATTATGCAATTGATAATGTTGGTAATATTGAAAGATTAAAGAAATATAGATTCACTGTTGATATATCAAAACCAGAAACTGAATTAAGCATTGATGGAGATCAATATAATAACATAATTTCTCATCGGTCAAAAATTGTTCTTAAAGCAAAAGACAACAGCTCGGGAATATCAAAAATAAAGATAAGTATTGATAATGGGCCGGAATCAACTTATAAAGGGCCCTTACGGGCATCTTTTTTAAAACAGGGAGAACATACATTGAATTACCATGCAGTGGATATGGTTGGAAATGTTGAAGAAAAAAAGGCCTACACTTTCTTTATTGATAATACACCACCCATTTTAGTTGAGGAAGTGCTCGGAAATAGTTTTATGAATAATGGAAAAGAATATTCGTCAGGAAGATCAAAACTTAAATTAACTGCAGTTGACAATAAAGCAGGAATTAAAGCAATATATTATTCATTTAAT
This sequence comes from Chlorobiota bacterium, assembly GCA_030632095.1. GTDB lineage: Bacteria > Bacteroidota > Bacteroidia > Bacteroidales > B39-G9 > JAADFW01. The sequence goes on along the minus strand of DAOVJU010000385.1, from coordinate 1,320 downwards.
GATGGAGAATATCAATTGTATGAAAAACCATTTTATCTGTCAGTTATTTCCGGATCGCTTAATATTGTATCCTATGCAGTAGATAATGTAAACAATCAATCAACAACTTCAAGTAATACATCAAGGCAGAATGTTACTTATATTGATTTAACCGGACCTGAAATAAGTTACCAGTTTGATGGGACAAAGTTTAAAGTTCTTGACTCAATTTATATTAATAAAACTACATCTGTTAAACTCATTGCCAGGGATAGTGAATCTGGTTTAAAATCAATGGATTTTAATATAGATGGGCAGGAAATGAAGCCCTACGAAAAACCATTCCATATTACAGAGCATGGTACGCATCAGATTGGAGTAACAGCATTCGATAATGTTAACAATAGCAACCATAAAAAATTTGCAGTTATTGTAGATAATACAGGACCCCGGATTTTTTCACGTTTCAGTATCTTGCCATTATCAACTAAAGAAATTGATAATGAGACTGTTAATATTTATTCAAGCCAGGTTGTTTTGTTTTTATCGGTAACCGATGCCAGGGTTGCTATTGATAAGATTTTTTATCGGATAAATGATGAACCTGAGAAACAATACCTTAGTTATATTGGCAGCTATAAACAAGGAGTTGATTATAAAATAAATGTACGGGCAACTGATAAACTTGGCAATGAATCATTTGAGTTAATTATGTTTGCAACAGATAATACAGGACCTGAAATCTACACTCAGTTTAGCGCCCCCGTGAAAACGCAAAAAGAAATAGAAGGTAAAACAATTAATGTATACCCGGCTCATGTAGCTCTTTTCTTATCGGTTACCAATGCACATGCTGCCTACGGAAAAATATACTATTCAATAAACGGGGGAACCGAAAACATATATACTGGTGTAATTGACAAATTTCAACCCGGATCTGATATTACGATGAAAATAAGAGCTGTAGATCAATTGGGCAATCAAACAAGTAAAGAAGTTCAGTTTGCTATTGAGTAAAGTTTATTTGTTAAAGACAAATTATATAGAATCTATAAACATTAAAAAGTAGTTAACACTTTTAACATAATAACCTGAGTTTCGATATAAAATTAAATTTACAGAAACCAAAGAGAGGGTGAGATTTTGAGAATAAAACTTGAAAGAATAACGAGTTATTTTAAAACATTTTATTCTAAGAAGATTGCCCTCTATTTGGTTTCCCTTTGGGCATTTCGAGGTTTTCCATATGCTTCCCCATATTTTCTTGAATTAACCCGTTAGTTCTGCAAAAATCTGTGTTGCCTCTGAAAAACCTCGAAAAGCTGTATAATAATTTTATAT
>DAOVJU010000397.1 GCA_030632095.1 Chlorobiota bacterium | reverse complement strand
CTCACCGGCTGCCTGGTTAAGCTCGGGCGCGGCTGAGAGGCCGGCAGCCGGCAAGCTGCCGCTGGAACCGCCGCAACCGGCGGCGAGGATGATGATCAGGGATATCGCTGTCACACAAATTAATCTGGGCTGCATATGGCTGGGGAAGCACTCAAATTAATAACCCAATGTTAATACAAGCTTCAGGGACACAAGGTGAAAGCAGGTTTTTAGTAAGAAATAATGGAGAGGTTTGCATTGGTTGTACAAATGCTGATGCAGGATCTTTATTAACAGTAAGTGGAAAAATTACATGTAAAGAACTTGAAGTAAAAGAAATTGATAAAGGAGCTGATTTTGTATTTGAAGATGATTATAAGCTACGAGACTTAAAAGAAGTTAAAGCTTTCATACAGAAAAACAATCATTTACCAGAGATAGCTCCTGCAGCAGAAATGATAGAAAATGGAGTTAACATGGGTGAATTCCAGATTCAATTGCTTCAAAAAGTTGAAGAATTAACACTCTATATGATTGAAATGAAAGAAGATAATGATGCATTAAGGGCAGAAATCAATGAACTTAAAAAATAGATTATTTGAACAATTTAAACTAATTAAAAAATGAAAACTATAATTAACATATTGGTAATAATGCATATTGCAATTAGTTTGTTTTGTCAGGAAAACTTGGTCCCAAATGGTAGCTTTGAGAATGGAATGAATAGTTGGTTGCGTAGTGGATGTGCAATGGGTTTTGAAAATGGAGCAACTTTTGACATCGCACATGATGTACTTAATCCATTTATAACAGAAACAGGTAATATTTTTTATGAACCTGCTACCGTAAGTTGTGATATTCCAACCAATTATTTCGGGTCTCAATCACCTTCAGACGGAAATAAATATGCTGGTTTATGGTCATGGAATGATTATCAAGGTGGTGCCGGCTGGGATCAAATTAAAAGTTTTCCCTGGTTAGGAATACAGCTACCTACAAATTTTGAAAAGAATGTTGAATATATGGTAAAGTTTAATGTTTCCAAAATGGAAAATTCTAACAGGACACCCTCGTTTAAGGTTTATTTTTCAAAAGATAAAAGTGATTATTCAAATACTCCAAAAGATAAATGGGAAATCAAAGATAAAACTTACGTGACTAGTACATCAGAGTGGTTAACTATTACTATAAATTGCACACCTGATGAAGATGGATACAAATACTTATGGTTTAAAATCTGCTCGTATTCAACTCTACCAATGAATAATAATCATTGTGGATTCTATATTGACGCTGTTCAAGTTTATGAAAAATGTATTTATGAAAATCCATGTAAAAGAACAATTGGGAAGATTGCTCCAATCAGGATAAATACTGATGGTTCTTTTTGTTATTTTGAAAATCTTGACAATGTTTTTCAGGTTTCAAATATTAAAATTTACAATAGTGCAGGACAGCATGTTGCCACAGAGGAAGACATTTATAGCGTTAATGGAATAACTGAACCTTTTTATATTAGTGATCATGAATTGGTACATGGTGTTTATAGAATCGAGATGGATCTATATAATGATTGTTACTATGAAAATAAATCGTTTTCATTCAATAAATTTGATGATTTCGATACTTATACACATCCAACTTATACAGATATACTTATACCAAGACCTTGTTGTAGTGAGGAACCTAATGTAATAATTAGTAATGGAGTACTTTATGGACACTTTCCAGTTGTTGCAGTAAATAATATTTCAACAAATGGGAATGTTACAATTTCTTCAATTACGCATAATTATTCATTCACTGCTGGAAATTCAATAAAATTAAATCAAGGTTTTAAAATTGAAGAAGGTGCTGAGTTTAGTGCTACAATTCAAAGTTGTAATCCTGATAAATTAATAGCTAATAAAAATGGATTAAATGATAATGATGCATTAAATGAATTTCAAGATTGTAGTAATAATGAAGCGGTTAATATTACTACAGTCCCTTTTGAAAATTTATTAGATATTAATTATTCAATATATCCTAATCCAAATAATGGAATATTTTCTATACAAATTCAGAATTTAGAAAATGAAAGAAGCGTTAATATTGAATTGTATAATCTGAATGGTAGTAGAATAATAAATAAGCAATCAATTAGTAAAGATAAGATTAATATTGATCTTACAGACTATAGAAAAGGAGTATATATTCTTAAATTAATTGTTGGGTCTAAATATATAACAGAAAAAATGATATTCGAATAATCAGCACTAAAATAGCATGAATCATAAGTAATGGTTCATGCTGTTTTTTAATGTCAAAATCATTTAAAAAGGAAATTTTTTATCTTTTAATTTCTAAAAGAATTCTCACTATTATTCAAACGACTATGTCTTTGATAAAAATTTTATTAATAATTAAATTACTCAAAATGAAATATATATTTATTCTACCAATTTTATTACTCACAATTAACAATTTGGTCTTAGCCAATAACGTGAGTGAGAATAAAGCAAAGCAAATCGCAAATAATTACTATTCATTCAAGAATCCTGATAAAAATGCTGTAGTCATTAAATCTGTTACCAGAACTCATAACGAAAATGTATGCTTGTATCTTTTTTATTTCAATACTGGCGGATTTGTTATGGTACCTGGAAACGATGCTGCTGTGCCTGTTTTAGGTTATTCTCTTAAAGGGAATTTTGATGAAAATGAAGATTTGCCTCCAGCATTTGAATACATGATCGAGAATTATTGTATTCAAATTGATTATATTACAAATAATGATTTATCTAATAGTTCAACAATTCATTTATGGAATGATATTTTAAATAAACGGTATCAAAATAAAAATAATAATAAGGTTGTATCACCTCTTCTGGAAAGTGTTGGTGCATATCCTATAGAATATGCTCAATTTAAAAATCAATCTAATGAATGTGAACCAGGCAGTTATAATGATAAATGTCCCATTGATGATAAAGGTCATTGCGGAAATGCCAAAGCAGGTTGTGGAGCTGTCGCTATGGCACAGGTAATGCGTTACTGGCAACATCCTGAAACAGGTAGAGGTTATAAAGGATATAATCAGCTACTACATCCTCAATATGGATGGATAGAAGCTGATTTTGGTTCAACAACATATGATTGGGAAAATATGCCATTTTATTTAATTAATAATTCCGATGAAGAAGAGATTGAGGCAGTAACAACTTTAATTTATCATTGCGGTGTTTCTATATGGATGCATTATGGGCATGATTTTTCATGGGCTTTAGCTCAAAATATACCTGAAGCTTTGGTTGACAATTTCAGGTATAGTGCTGCAAATCTTAAAAAAAGAAAGAATTACTCAGATAATGAATGGAAAAACAAATTAAGAGATGAGTTGGATTTACTTCACCCTATTATATATTATGGGGATAAGGAACATCTTAGCAAATATAAGCATTACTTTGTTTGCGATGGATATGGTTTAGATGGTGACAATAATTACTTCCATTTTAATTGGGGATGGGATGGAAGCCATAATGGATATTTTTATATTGATGATTTAGACCCTAAAAATAACGGTAATCATTATAATAAACATCAAAAAGCGATATTTGATGTGGATAATGGTTGTTTACCACATTATTACTTAGCTGATTATATTGAAGCTGGCGAAGCTAAAGCGATACAGGCCAGCAATACTATAACTGTTGCATATGGTGATGATACATTTATCATAGAAGGAGAAAATCAGAATCAGGAATTTGGAACTTGTGTATTTATTGCTGGCCAAAGTGTTTTTTTACACCAGGGTTTTCATGCAAGAATAGGAAGTTCTTTTCATGCAAGTATAGGTGAATGTGAAACAAAAGCAGGGCAAAATAAAACTGTAAATAATAAAGTAACTTCAATTTCCAATAGTAACCTAAATATTCAGAATAATTTACCATCTATACACATATACCCAAATCCAAATAATGGAGAATTTACAATTGATGTTTTTGGAGATGTAGAAACAAAAGGATCTTTTGAGATCTATAATTCAGTTGGTGTTTTAATTGATAGAGGCGTTAGTTCAAATAAAACCCAAATTGATATCTCAAATAATTCTAAAGGTTTATATATAATTAAAATAAGAACTCCTGATAAACAATTTGTTGAAAAAGTATTTGTTCAATAATTATAAAAAGGTAACCTTTCCT
>DAOVJU010000209.1 GCA_030632095.1 Chlorobiota bacterium | reverse complement strand
GGGAGGGGATATAGGATGGATGCCAGATAATAAAAGTGTGTGGTATTTCTCAGAAGAAACAGGATTCTCGAATTTATATAAAACAAATATTGAAACCGGGCAAAAAACAAAACTAATACCTGGCAGTTTTGAATTATACAACATTTCTCTCTCGAAAGAAGGAACTTACTTTTATTTTACTGCTAACAAAAATGATCCTGGTATCCGCGAGTTATATCGCTTCAATATAAAAACAAAAAAGCTTGAACAACTGACAAATTATCAGGGCCGTGTTGACTATTTTTTATCCCCCGATGAAAAACACATTGCATTATTGGCATCAAAATCAAACGAACCCTGGGAATTATATCTGATTAAAAACAAACTAAATCAAACTCCCGTTAGACTTACAAATTCAACCACCCCTGAATTTAAATCGTATAACTGGATAATTCCTGAATTTATTCAGATTAATGTTGACGATAAGGCAAAAATACCTGCAAGGTTGTATAAACCCCACAAAGAAAATGCCAACCGGGCAGGAATAATTTTTGTACATGGTGCAGGTTACAAGCAAAATGCACATAAATGGTGGAGTCATTATTACCGTGAGTATATGTTTCATAATTTCCTGGTTGAACAAGGATATACAGTATTGGATATCGATTACAGGGGAAGTGCCGGATATGGAAGAGACTGGAGAACAGCAATTTATAGAAACATGGGAGGTAAAGATCTTAGCGATCAGGTTGACGCCGCCGGGTACATGATTGAAAACCTTAATATTGATAGTAACAGAATTGGAATTTATGGAGGATCATATGGCGGATTTTTAACGCTTATGGCAATGTTTAAATATCCAAAAGTATTTAAATCAGGGGCAGCATTAAGAGCCGTTACCGATTGGGCACATTATAATCACGCTTATGCTTCTAATATTTTGAATACCCCACAGAAAGACAGCCTTGCTTATTATAAAAGTTCTCCCATTTATTATGCTGATGGATTACAGGGAAGATTATTAATTTGCCATGGAATGACAGATGACAATGTACAGTTCCAGGATGTAGTCAGGTTAGCACAACGATTAATTGAACTTGGTAAAGAAAACTGGGAACTGGCAGTTTATCCAATGGAAGGCCATGCTTTTAAAGAAAGCACTAGCTGGACAGATGAATACAAAAGGATTTTTAAGCTCTTCGAGGAAACATTACAGAAAGAATAAATTAATAATATTTGACTTTTGACATCTGCCATCTGACTTTTGCCTTCTGACATTTGCCTTCTGACATTTGACATCTGACATTTGACATAAATACTTTCTACTCCTCCAAATGCTTTTTTATTTCTTCGGCTATTGCTCTTGATAGTTTAATTGCGGAATCTTTATGCAAGTGGCTTCCATCATAACTATGATAATCCTTTGAATTAACCTGTATCCATATTCCACCGGCATTTTCAAATCGTTCAACAATTTTTTCCTGATTAAACTTAGCCAGCGATTCTTCCATTTTCTCCATGCTATATGTTGAAGGAGGCCTGAAAGCATAAACCTGTATACCCTGTTCCACCCATTTTGTTGTCTGGTTAATCAATTCATCTATCATTTCCTGGCTTACATCTACTTCTGTTAACCATTTTTCATATTTTTTAAGCGCTTTAGTAGTATCCTCATTAATAATGTATGACTCTACCCATCCATCATCATGAAAAATCTCAATATAATTTTTCTCTCTCTTTTTACTGTTAAATATGTCCTTTGGTTTAACCGGTAAAAATAAATCTGCTACCTTTTTTAATTGTATACGTTGAATAATTTCCTCTTTAGGCAAAGTTAGCTGTTCTATTAACAATTCATTTTCGTCAGGGTGATGTATTAATGAATTTGGGGTTAAGCCTATTACAATAATGTTTTTATCAGATGATTTATTTAATCTTTTTTCAGCTTGATTAAAAAATAAACTGTTTAATCTTCCGGATGAATATCCGAAATTTAAAATTTTCTTCCCTGTTAGTACCTTTTCCATTTCTTTGGGAGAAATACCACGGTATACCCTGGAATCTCCTATAATTATTACATTATACTTTATATTGTTATGTGTTTTATAGGCCCAAAACCGCTTACTTATATTTTTATCCTTTGCAGGTTTTGGTAAAACTATACTTGCAATAATTATTAACATTGCTGAGATAATAACAACTAAAACCGTCCTTTCTTTTATCATTTACCCTAAAATTGAAAATATATAAATTCGCTTCCCGGACCTCGCAAAAATACACAAGCAACAATTAAAACTGAAATAATAATTACATCAACTGCTTTATGCCAGGTTTTCGGAAATAATGAGTATTTATTAAATTTATGGTATATCCAAATTTCTCTTGAAATCCCTATAAGTAAAATAATTAATGCATTAGCTCCTATAAGTTCGTCAACATTTGTATTAAACGAGAACATTATTTTTGTAATATCTATTGCTTGCCTTAAAGTTTCAGCTCTAAAAAAAACCCAGGCTACCCAAACCTGAATTATTATAATTAGTATCAGTATAGTTCTTCCAACTCTCGATGATTTAAAATAATTTGGCCATTTAAACATTCTTTCAATACTTAAAAACAATGAATGAATAGCGCCCCAAATTATAAATGTCCAGGCTGCTCCGTGCCAAAAGCCAGAAATAAGCATGGTAATCCACATATTTAAATGCCCGCTGAATTTGCTCTTTTTTGATCCTCCCATTGGAATATAAACATAATCACGAAACCAGGTTGATAACGAAATATGCCATTTTGCCCAGAATTCCCTTATCGATAATGAAGTATAAGGATGATTAAAATTCAGCTTAAAATGCAAACCCATCATTCTTGCCAAACCACGGGCAATATCACTATAGCCACTGAAATCACAATATATTTGAAAAGCAAATGCTGTAATTGCGATCCACCAATATAATGTTGATTCATTCATGGTTTCAATAACAAATGCCTTGTTTACAAATGGCGCTAAACTATCGGCAATAACCATTTTTTTAAAAAATCCATGTACAATTAACCGTAATCCCTCCCATCGGTCTTTTTCAGTTGTTTTATTATTTACCAGCAACTGATCCAGTAAATCACTGGCTCGCACAATAGGCCCGGCTACTAATTGCGGAAACATGGCTAAGTAAGAGAAAAAATGAAGAATATTCCTTGTGGGTTTCAAATTGCCCTTGTAAATATCAATGGTATAACTCATCGATTGAAAAGTATAAAAACTAATACCTACCGGAGTTATCAGGAAAAAATCAGGGATGTTACATTTTAAACAAGTATGGTAACCAAAAAGTGAAAACAAATGATCAAGATTTTCTGCAAAAAACCCACTGTATTTAAATACCATTAATGAACCTACATTTCCAATAATTGAGAGGATAAGGTAGAACTTCTTACGATTAGGATGCTTTAACAGATAAAGCCCTACAAAATAATCCAGCAGCCCGCTTCCCATGATAAGAAATAGAAATCGCCAGTCCCACCAACCATAAAAAAAGAAAGATGCTATAATGATAAAGCTTAAGCGGATATTTGTTGTCTTCTTCAGAAAAGGCCATAATCCAAAAAAGATCGCAGCAAAAACAAGAAATATAAGTGAATTAAATAACATTAGATGTAATTCTACAAATTCGAGTGGCAAATATTAAAATAATTATTGAAAAGGCAGCATACTGTTATTACAAAACATCCATTAAAGATGCTATTAAACATATAATCCATATTTAATAAATTATTAATCAGAATTACAAGTAATATTTTTATTTATTGATAATTTTTGTTAAATTGTTACATGGTTAAATTGCTTTCCAACAACAATTTAACAACGTAGCGAAGCAATCTCTTGAACAAAGTGAAAAATTTAGCCATTTAACAATTCTTGCTAAAAATATTATCCCGAAATCTCGGTATGTATTTTACATCAGGAAAAAATTAGGTATTTTGTGAGTTTTGAGCTTATGAAAATTCAGTATTGTTCTGATCTACATATAGAATTTCCTGAGAACTTACGTTTTCTGGAACAAAATCCAATTGAACCGGTTGGAGATATCCTGATCCTTGCCGGAGATATTTTGCCTTTTATTCATCTAAAAAAGCAACACAACTTTCTTAATGATATCGCTAAGAAGTATGAGGCAGTATATTGGCTTCCCGGTAATCACGAATATTACTATTCAGATATTAACAGATTCAATAATCCTTTGAAAAAAGAAATAAGGGATAATTTATTCCTTGTCAATAATGTTGTTATAAGATATAAGAGTATTAACCTTATTTTCTCAACTTTATGGGGAACTATTCATCCACAAAATGCATGGATTACACAACAAAGTGTTTCTGACTTTCATGTAATTCAGGTAAATAAGAAGAGGTTCACTGCAGAGCATTTCAATAACTTACATAAAGAATGTGTAAACTTTATTGAAACTTCGTTAAAGCAAAATGCTACAGGTAAAAACATAGTGATTACACATCATGTACCTACATTGATGAATTATCCGGAACAATATCTAAAAAGCAAAATAAATGAAGCTTTTGCTATAGAAATGCGTGATTTTATCCTGAATAATCCCATCGACTATTGGATATACGGCCATCATCATGTGAATATCCCGGAATTTAAAATTGGTAGAACTAAATTGCTTACAAATCAATTAGGATATGTCAGGCATAACGAACATGAAGCATTTAAAAATAATGCAGTTATAGATACCGAATAGTTCACCAGGACTATGAAATCATTTGTATTATCTCATTTGGGGTTACTTTATATCATAAAATATTAATATTAAGATTGACTTTGTGTTGTTTTTTAATAAATTATAAAACTTTATTAATTATATTTTCAAGTCTGTTTGAAAAAAATATTATTTCTGGTAAATATTAAAACATATTTGAATATTTCTGAAATACCGATTCCAATACTTCAAGCGATTTACCGAACGTTTGCTTTATAGTATTATCAAAATTATTCTTTAAGGTATTCATCATAAATCATGCTTGCCAGTTCATCGGTTCTCGGATCACCAATATTTACTAGGTCAGCATATATAACTATGGATTGAACGGTTTCCTTTTCAATATCCGCAGTTTTCCAAAATTTTGTATATATCCTTACATTTCCATCATTATCGGGTATAAGCCTGAGATTTTTTATCAGGTCAATTCTTTTTTCATCGGTATATAGCGTTAATGTGACAGGTTGGAGGTAGTTTGTTAATATATCAGCAGCGGGTTCACCTCCCCATTGCGTTTTATTGTAATCAATGTTAAAGGTTTTCCATCCTTTTATACGCTCCGGTTGCTGAAACCGAAATATGCCCAATAAGCAGGTTGCTTTGAGTTTTGTCTCATAGTTTTCAACCCATGCTTTAATGAGTGCTTCCCGGTTATTAAGTTGATATGCTTTTTTCGTTTGTTTCTTTAAGTAGCCTTGTTTCTGCAAATCTTTAATAATGTAATTGATATTGCCTAATGCTGTTTCGCATATTTCAGCCATTTCGCGGTAAGTCTTTTGTAAAAAGTCTATTTTCGTTAACAGGTAGTAGATAAATTTTAAACCGGCTTTATTGAATGCCCTACCAGTAACCTTTTTAGCAGGTTTGTCAACTTTTCGCCCATTCAGTAATAGCATAAGTTCCCCTTGTTGGATAAAAATGTTACCGGTTGTATCCAGATAGTTGATTTGTCTTTTTTGTAATTGCTCCCGGATATTTGGATAAATAACTTCGGCAATAACCATCAGGTTGTCATGCTTCATTTTCATTGCACCTAATTGAGGCAGGTGTATATTACGAAGATCTTTCTTTAATTCTAAAGTGAATGTGTACTTTTTTTTTCCGGTTTTTACCAATAAAGTACCATCTCCCTTATTTTTGACTGTCTTTTCAGGTATCCATTCAGCCTTAACAGGGGTAGTGTTTTCAAGTACTTCTATGGCATTATAAACAATAATCTGTTCCATTATATTATCTTTTTCACGTATTCGTGAACAAGCAAATATAGTGAACATTTATTTAAAAAGTTAATAATTTTCTTTAAACTAACAAATCAAAACCTGCGGAGAAAAGCTTTGAAAATCTTTTTAACCAAATACAAACTTATAGAATATTCCATTTTAGTTTTGTAGGCCATATCTTTTATGAAATTTTAATTTATAATTTGATGCAGGATAATTCTGGCTGCTGTAATTCCTTCACTCCGAATCAGTTGACAATATAAAGGAAGTCAATATCACATACTTATTTATCATCAAAAAGCTCGACAGCTCAAGCAAAACCCCTGAAGCTGAACTCACCCTATTCGAAGAAACCCAGGATGCCATAACTCTTGTAAAAAAACAAATTACTACCAACAAAGCCGATTTTGCTAATTACCCATTCC
>DAOVJU010000051.1 GCA_030632095.1 Chlorobiota bacterium | reverse complement strand
TGTATTTGAACCTATAATTATTACAAGGTATTTATTTTTCTTCAACACTCGTGATGCTTCATAACAAAACATATCCATATCATTAAAATATGTTTTAAGTTTTTCCTCTTTTGACTTTCCTTTTAATCCAATTAATTTTTGTTTTAAGGCATTAGTATCGTAACCAAGAAATTCTAATTGGTCTTTATCATTCTCAACATAATCAATAGCAAAAGAATATGGAGGTGAAGTAATAATACCATCAATAGAGTTATCTTCTAATTCAATATTTAAAGCATCTGAATTTTCTAAAATCTCTAATTTTCCAATACTACTGTTATCGAAGTATTTATTGTTAAGAAAACTTTTAACTGTTTCAATATATCTTGTTAGGACTTTGCTAAATAATTGCTCATGATTTGAACGAACTACTCTTTTTGAATACCCTAACGCATCTAAATAAGCTAAAAGTGCTAAATAGTATATTTTCTGCTTTTCAAAATTTATTTTTGAAAGTCTTTCTATAACATTACCCTTTTTATAGAACAAAAATAATTTATCAGGGTTTAAGTCTAAATCTTGTAAAATATTTTTGTCAATATTCAACGCTTCATATTTTGTTTTTGTCATTAATTGACAAAAGGGACTAATATCAATTGCATATGAATTAATACCCATTAATGCAGCTTCAACATTTGTTGTTCCACTTCCTGCCATTGGATCTAATATTGTTTCCCCTTTTTTCAATCCCAAAATATTTATTAATCCTTTAATTAACTGTGGGTGAAATTTACCACGATATGGAAATAAACTGTGAGTTGCATATCCTGTAGAAAACAAACCATTTTTAAAATACGCATTTGTTACTGATGAACGACTTTCTGTTACTGCGTCAGGAATGTCAGAATATCTTAAAAAATGTAAACTATTTTCTTTCTTATAACTTTTTGCATAAGCACTTCTTTCAAGATATTCATTTTCATTTATAGATTTAAATTCCAGGTATGCTAATTCGTATTCAAAAAGCTCTGTAACAGATGGTAGTAATTCAACTTTATTATTGAACAATTCTTGGGTTGGAGTTAGTATTTCATAAAATCTATTCATTTTACAAAGTTACCTATAATCTGTTGGGTTGGCAAAAAATAGCTCCTTTGGTTTTTAGGGTTGATTTTATGTGTTGGCAAAAACCAAATCTTAACAGTAAGCTTAATAATGCCAAGTTAGATGCCTACTTAAAAATCTTCAATATATTTTTGGTATAAACATCTTTGTTTGCATCCTATATTCTAAATAGTCATTTTTATATAATTCTATCATTTCTGCTTCCTCTTTCTTACATTCAATTATCCAAAATGGTATAAATAACAGCAAGACTACAAACCAAATGGGAGAGAAAAAAATCAATCCCATCCCGATTGACAATATGTAAATTGATAAATATATTGGGTGTCTTATTAATTTATAAGGCCCTGTTTTTGATATTTTTTTGTTTTTTCTTGATTTAGTTAAATGAAATCCTGAAATGATATTTATGTAAACTCCTATTATAAAAATTATAATTCCAGCTATTACTATAATCGTATCTTCGGTAAAAAATGTTTTTCTGCCACTTAAGAATTGGGAAATAAAAAGAAATATTGCAAATAATGGCCTAATTAATAATGATACTATCTTCCTATTCGTATACATTTTAAATTATAAACAAAGTATTTTAACTCTCTCATCCTCATTACTGCTATCGCTCAAACAAGGACGAATTGGGAAGTTTTAGGCTTGACTTGACACTAAGAAACTTAAAATTAGAAAACCAAATCAATTTATTAATTTTATTGACTCATTTTTAATTTATCGAAGTACATTGCAAACGAGCGATATAAAAAATGTGTCCATTTTCCAAAAGGGACAATAAGCATAGCCCATTGGGCAAGAATAATTATATGCACCATATACACCCATATGTTATTATCTATTAAATGAGCATCGATAAATACCCGGACAACAAATGCCGAGAATGCCATTAAGAAGAGCCATATAACAAAAAACCAATCACTGGGATGTGAAAATTTATTTATTTCTTTATTCTTTTTAATACGGTCGAGTACAAAATCGAAAGTAATTATAAATACTAATGCACTTACTATATATCCTGACCATAAAACAATTTTGCTTTCAGTTGCAAACCAATCAAGAAAAACGGTTATAAAAAGCAATAATAAATAACCAATTACAATTAAAAAGTGTTCTAACCAGCGGAATGTATTTTCTTCTTCACACTCCAAAGATCTTTTTTGAGTAAACATGTGTACAATCAGGTCCCAAATAGCTTTGAGATAAGATAAAAAATTAACTTTTGCTTTTGTTTTAATTATCGTAAACCACCACATACGAATAATATTTGGGAGTAATATGATGAGGAATACTGAGGCAATTGAAATCATTTCAAAATAATGTCCTAAATGCAATAAGGCCTCTGTATTGAATTGTTTAAAAAAACCAACAATGATAACTAAAATAGCTACTAGTGCAAATGCAACTATTGAAGCTGTCAGGGATTTAAAAAGAACGCCGGAAAGCCCTGTCCAGTCATACTTAGTAATAAGCCATCTTCTGAGAATCATCATTAACTCTCCCGGATTTGCTACCCTCGGACAAGTTTCGCTACATTCGCCACAATAATAACAGAGCCATGGTTTAAGCGAAGATTTAATATCCTTATCTAATCCTAATATACTGTATCGCACCATCTCCCTGGGAAAAGAACTTTCTTCTGTCGATAAGGAGCAAACCGCTGTACAGTTACCACAATTATAACACTCGTTAAAATTAATTGAACCATATTTTTTTAGATCGGTTGAAAAATTTGTATTTACTTTTGACATATTTACTTGTTTTTTTTCAGTTTAAAGAAAAAATATTCATCCATATCATCTATTTCACCTGTTTCAACTTCATAAAATTTTCTGAGTGAATAAATGTGATATGTTACAATTTCCGTTGGTAGATTTATTTCTTCAGAAATTTGTGGTATAGTTTTCTCACCGGATTCCAATGATTTTAAAATCGCCTTTTTAATTTTAGCGTCTTCTTTCCGTTTTTCCTTTAATGCTTCGGGAACAGTACGCTTTTCTTTCATGTAATTTATTGTTTTACCTTTTTCTGCTTTCATAAGAAAAAATTTATCGTGTAAAATGTTTTGTTAATTGTGAGTCAAGAGTTATAAGTTTAAAAGTTATCTCCCCTGTTCTAACCCTTATTCTTCTATCATTCTATTAATGCTTCAATCATTGTTTCAATTTCAACATCACTAAAACCAATTAGATCTATTGCATTTTCAGGGCAAACAGGCAGGCACATTCCGCAACCTTTGCATTTAGCCTCAATAATTGCTGCCACTTGTTTACCCTTATGTTCTATTTTTGAAATAGCATCGTACGGACAGGCTAAGGTGCATTTATCACACCAGTTACAGATATCACTTTTCACTTGTGCTATTGTAGGCTCTAATTCTATTTCACCGCTTTTTAATAATGAATTGGCTTTTGAAGCTGCTGACAAAGTAGATTTAGATGTTTCTGTAATATTCAATGGCGCCTGGCATGCCCCTGAAATAAAAACGCCATCAATAACTGTTTCTACCGGTTTTAACTTAGGATGAATCTCATTGAAAAAATTATCTCTCCCATATGGTACTTTTAGAATATTACCAATTGAATTATCCTTACGTGGGATCATTCCTGTAACAAGGACAACTAAATCGGCTTCAACTTCTATTTCCTTATCAGCTGTTAAAATATCGTTGATTATAATTGATGTTGTATTGCCGTTTTTCCCAACAACAGGAGGGCTATCAGCAAAAGATTGCAAATATATATCTCCTTGAGAAGATGATTGGTGATATAAGATTTCTTGTTTGCCATAGGTCCTTATTCCCCTGTTTAAATGAAAATTGTTAATATTTTTGTATTTATCTTTTACATGAATAGCTGTAAAAATAGCCGAAGTACAACAATATCTCGAACAATACTTATTATCTCCATCTACCTGCCGGCTTCCAACGCAATAGATGTAAGCGATATTTCTGATCTCTTTATCTTTATGGATAAGTTTATCAGGACATAATTCAATCAATCTTTTAAATTGCTGTAATGTAATTACATTGTCAATTTCATTGTACCCAAATTCACCATCTTTAGGTTCATACGGATCAAATCCGGTGCAAAGTTGTATAGCTCCAACTTTGATTGTAGTATATTCTTCTTTTTGATCCAGCTTTATTCCATCACATACTTTTTCACAATCTCCGCATTTTGTACAATTTGCAGCATCAATTGCAGGGCATTCGGGAAATTCGCTTTTAAAATTTTTATAAATCGCCTTACGTTTGGTCAGGCCAAAGTTAAATTCATCAATTACTTCAACCGGGCAAATATCAATAGCTTTTTGCAATTTGTTTTCAAATTCTGTATCATCTTCAATTTTACAATCGGGGTCAATATACCGGGGTGTTTTTTTAAGCTCTACTTCAAAGTTTCCTACACTTCCGCTGTTTGAAACCACTTCTGTACCCATATATAGCGTAATATTGTCGTGTTCCAGAACACTATAATATAACCTTGAAACAATTTCTTCACCGGTTTCACTGGTAGTAAATAATTTACTCCATTGTGAAGTCCTTCCCCCAACAAAATGTGTTCTTTCAATTAGATGAACCTTAGAACCCATATCGGCAAGTTCAATAGCAGAGCGCATACCAGCAACACCTGCACCAATAACCAAAACAGTATTTACTGCTGGAATTTTTTGTAAGGCTAATGCTTCTGAATGTTTTACTTTTGCAAGGGCAGCTTTCACAAGCTGAATTGCTTTTTCGGTAGCGCCCTTTGGGTTATCAGAATGAGCCCATGATGTTTGTTCCCGTATGTTTGCCTGAACATAATTATATGGATTTAATCCAGCACGTTCAGCAACATTTCTAAAAGTAAACAAGTGCAATTTAGGTGAACATGATGCAATAACTAATCCATCCAGATTGTTATCTTGTATATCCTGAATAATTTCATTCTGAGCCGAATCTGCACATGCAAACATTGTGGTTTTGGCAATTGCAACTCCATCTTCAGCAGCAATTATGTCTTTAACTTTTTCAACATCAACATAATCTGAAATGTTATTACCACAATGGCAAATATATACTCCTATTTTCTTTTTCATGTATCTGTAATTTCTTTTTATTTACTACTTTCTACTTGATGCTTTCTTATATAGCTTGCCGTTTCAGACGAGGCTGCCCCGGCAGATAATATTGAATCGGGAATATCCATCGGGCCGGAAGCTGTACCGGCAACAAATACACCATCAATACTGGTTTTTGCCGGATTTATCAATTCATCAACCTGTTTCACAAAATTATAATCATCCAATTCAATTGAGTTACCATTAAACATTGCTTTAACATCAGGATTTGAAAGTATTCCAACGGATAATACTACCAGATCGTGTTCTGCTTCTTTAACTTTTCCTTCTCTAATATCTTCGTACCTGACTATTAAATTACCATTTTCCTTTTCTGTTATTTTACCCACTTTGCCTTTTATTGCTTCAACACCCATACTTAATGACTGCTGGTAAAACTCCTCGAAACCTTTTCCGAATGCTCTTATGTGAAGGTAATAAATTGTTACATCGGCCATAGGTAAAGCTCCCATAATAAGTTGTGCTTGTTTTACAGAATACATGCAGCAAACCTGAGAGCAAATTGGATTGCCAACTGTTTCATCTCTTGAGCCTGTACATAAAACATAAGCAATATTATCAGGCATTTTACCATCTTTTGGCCTTAATACACTGTTATATGGCCGTGTTGGAACAAGTTGCCTTTCCATTTGCATTGATGTTACAACATTTTTGTATTTACCAAAACCATAACGATCAATAACAGTTGGGTCGAATAAATTAAATCCTGTAGCAATGATTACCGATTTTACATTGATTGGAATTTCTTCTATTTCCTGGGTAAAGTCTATTGCATCAGCAGGACAAACTTTTTCACATAATCCGCATAAAATACAATTTTCAATGTCTATTGCAGCAACCCTGGGGCTTGCAATGCTGAAAGGAATGTAAACAGCTTTGCGGGCAACCAGGTCCCATTGATATTGGTCATTAACAATAATCGGGCACTTTTCTTCGCATTCCTGGCAACCGGTACATGCAGATTCAATGACATAGGTTGGTTTTTTAACCAGTGTAACACTAAAATTCTGTTCCGACAATTTGGTAATATTTTTTACTTCGCTATAGGTATATATCGTTATGTTTGGATGTCTTGCTGTTTCGGAAACTTTAGGAGTGGTAATGCAGGCAGAACAGTCAAGTGTTGGAAAGACCTTGCTTAAATGTATCATTTTACCACCAACAGAAAGGTCTTTTTCTACTATTAAAACTTTAAATCCTGAATATGCAAGGTTCAGAGCTGATTCTTCACCTGCAATTCCTCCACCAATAACAAGTACATCGTAGCTTGTCTGATTATTTTTATCAACCATAGTGTACTTTTAACTTAATTAGTATTTTTTTCTTTTGACAAGTATTCAGTAAAAGATTTCACGTGTTTAGCAAATGCCTCTGCACAAACAGAGCAAATTGCAGCCATTTTTAATCTGGCAGGATCAATATTTTGTTCTTTCATTCTTTCATGAGTTACCGAAACAATTTCTCCTGTTAATTTGCTACACGATTCGCCATATGGGCAATCGGTACCATCAGCAGCAATAAATACACCATCAAAACCTTTTTCAAAAGCATGTAAGATCCACTTTGTTTTTACTGCACTCGAACAAGGAACATTAATAGTATAAACAGTTGATGGATAATGAACTTTCAATAATCCGGCTAAATCAATAGCCGGATCTGATATTTTCTCAGTTGAAAAAACCAGGATTTTTGGAGCACCATTTAAATTCTGATTATTCATTAGAATATATTTTTGTCAAACATTTGTATTTCAATTTTTTGCAGAATAAATTTTTAGCATGTTTATTTCTAATACCATGGAACCCTCATGATATATTCATTACCTTTTGTACCTGCGCACCAAAGTGCTTCGGCACACAAGTGTATACAATAGTGCATGAGGGTTTCATATGACTTAGCTTTTTCGCATATATAATTTGAAGTAACCTGAATCTTCAATTACTCGAATATATTCATACCCTTTTTTAGTACACCATTTAGGTATATCTCTTCTTGTTCCTTCATCAGCAGATAATATTTCCATTACCTGGCCTCCCTGTATTTCACCAATTGCTTTTTTTGCTGCCAATAGTGGTCCTGGGCAAGCAGTACCACGTGCATCTACTGATTTGTCAATTTTTAAACTTGATAATTCTTCTGTTGTCATGATTTTTCCTCCGATATTTTAATTTATTAATTATTTTATAAAAATTCTATTAGTAACTAGATAAATAAATGAACATCAGCTTCCTG
The DNA here is from genome assembly GCA_030632095.1 of Chlorobiota bacterium. GTDB lineage: Bacteria > Bacteroidota > Bacteroidia > Bacteroidales > B39-G9 > JAADFW01. Next base: position 4,134 of record DAOVJU010000051.1, on the reverse strand, counting down.
TGCAGAAGTTATGTATTCTCCAATACCACATATATCGTCAACAAGGTCAATAAAATCCTCCATTTTTTCACCGCCCCACATTTTACCTGCCAGGCTACAGATATAAACTTTTACATTTGTTAACTCTTTAGACATTTCAAAGAATTCAATCCATGTTGATACATTTAAACGTTCAAGTGATTTAGTAAATTCATCTTTTAATTCCGGATATTCTGAAAGGCCATCAATCTTATCCTGATTTCCTTTAACAAAAGCACGGGCAGCCATTAGTAAAACAAACACTTCAACATCCATATCGTCTGCGGCAGCGCCACTTATAACCACACCTGCTCCTGTTAATTTATCAATACTTCCAGAGAATAGAGCTACTGTCATTTTTGCCATTTTATTACCTCCTTTTTTTAAGTTATTAGTTATTAGTTATTAGTTGAAAAGTGAAATTGTTACGATTTTCTTTTTCAAATTAGAAATTGATGTAGTATTTCAACCACCGCAACCTCCGCTTTCTTCAGCAGGTTCAGTTGATACTTCAGTGGTTGAGCCTGATCCTTCTTCAATTATTTCAGGATATGCCTTATTCCATTCCTCCCAACCTTCATCAATAAGGACAACATGTGAGTATTTCAATTTCAATAAAGAAACACAAGCCAACGAGGCCCTATCGTATGTCAAACAATAAACATATAGTTTATCCCTGCGATTTGAAATCTTATTTGAGAATTCCAGGACTCCCCGTGGAATATTAATAGCCCCCGGAATATGTCCTTTGATGAATTCATTTGGTTCCCTGCAATCAATTAGCGTAAGTTTAGCATGTTCATCAAATAGTACTTTAAACTCAGTTACCGAAACTGATGCAAGGTTGCTTTTAGCTTCCAATACCATCTGTTCGGAGTTTTCATATATTGTATCAACTTCATTGTTACAACCTGAAAAAGCAATAACTAAAGCTGTAGCCAGTATGTACAAATTAAATTTATTCATAGTTTTTTCCTGTTTGATTATTAGTTACCTGTTTATTACTTAACTATTTCATTAGAATCAACAGTTTGCCATTGATATAGGGCCCCGTCATAAACTTCCACGTTTTCATAAGCCAGAATTTCATTAAGTGCAAAATATAAAATACCTGCCCTAGCACTTGATGCACAATAAAGGATTATTTTTTTATCGGAAGTAATACCTGCATTTGTAAAAATGCTTTGTAATTCTTCTTTTGGTTTGATCGTTTTTGTTTCGTCGTTAAGTATTTTTTTAAATTCAAGATTAACAGCACCGGAAATATGTCCTTTTCTTGTGAGTGCTTTATCTTCTCCCAATCCATTATATTCTTTTTCTGATCGTGCATCAACAATTACATAATTTGCCTTGTTAAGTGCATTTTGCACTTCGGCCATTGTTGCAAGCTTGCTATCGTCAACATTTGGGGTAAATGTTGCAGCTTTTACTTTGCTTGGAGCTTTTGTAACCGGTTTTCTTGCAGCTCTCCAGCCTGTCATATGGCCATCGAGTATCCAAACATCTTTTGCTCCCAGATAATCGAGTATCCAGTATAACCGGCCTGCATTATTACCTGTGTTACAATAGATAACAATTTTTTTATTTTCATTTATTCCATTTTCGCCAAGAATTGCTGCAATTTCTTCAGGTGATTTGATCAGACCTTTTATATCGCCTTCTTTATACAATTGCTTAAGCTCAAAATTCACTGCACCTGTAATATGAACTTTTTGATAATCGGCAGGCTTTCGTAATGAAACAAGTACAACATCGTCGTTATTGATTATTTTTGCCAGATCTTTAGCAGTTATTATACCTCCTGCAAAAACAGCATGCCCAAGTAATAAGAAGGATATTAAAAATCCTAATATTTGATTTGTTTTTTTCATTTTATAAAGTATTTAAATTAAAATTTAGCTTGTATCTGAAACATTAACATGTCATTATAATACTCTGCGGCTGCAGTTTCTTCAGCAGCATACAGGTAATTAATTTGTATTCTTGTCCAGTCGTTAAGGAAATAATTTAATCCAAACGTAATGATATTCTCAATATCGTCGTTAGTATCCACGTCAGGTTCCCATGTTTCATACTTAACAACAGGCTGAAAATTCCATTTTGTCATGTACATTGCCTGAACAAAATATCCATTCTTTTTATATGTTCCAGGTTGTTTAGTAACAAAACCAATTATTCCACCACAACCACCATATATTGGTACTTTAGAGACACTATGAAGTTTATCCTTTCCAAATATATATTCGCCCTGAATTAAAAAATCACTATACTTAACTTCTATTTCTCCTGCACAACGCATAATGTCATTATCTTTTTCAGTGGTAACGGTAGGTACGGTTTTTCCTATCCTGTAACTACCACCAATATTCAGAAATTCAAGCGGCGAGATAACAACCCTGCCAATTAAATCTTTTCCTTTATTGTCGTCTTCGGTACCAAGTCCGCTACCATTCATCAGGGCAATGTTATATTTAAAGAATAGTTTTTCAATTTCTCCTGAAATCATTAATCCAAGGTCACGTTGGGGGCTTGCCAGTTGGCTAACAACCTGCGAACGGTTAATTGTATGTAAAGCAGAACAGCCTGTATTTTGTTCAAGGCTAAAAGGTGATTTATACTGGCCTAATGTAATCTTGGCAAAAGGTGCCAAACGTGAATATGTAACAAAAGCATCCAGCAAGTAAGGTGTTTTACCCGGAGATTTAAACGGGCTTATTTCAATAAAAAAGTAATAACTTATATCATAAGGGATACTTCCAATAAAGCCAATTCTTGCCCTGTTAAAAGTAAAAGAATTTTCATCAAGGCTATTTCCATCATCATCTTTACCTAAAAAAGAATAGTTATATTGAGGTTGAATAAAGCCTTTAACAGAAACCCCTTCATCAGATGATGCTTCCATGCATCCTTGCCCCTGAACAAGTATAGGACAGAATGAAACAAAAATTGCTGCAATTAATAAATATTTAAGTTTCAACATATTGTTATGTTTTAAAATTATTAAAAAAGCAAAAGTGAAATTTCACTTTTGCTTTTTCCTTTTCTAATTATTTTGAGGGCACAACAGGATAATTACCCGAAGAAGCAGAAGTCCATTTACCAAATTGAAGTTCCTCATGAATCAAACAATTTGTCCCGAATTTCAAACTCTTGGGGTTATATCCAAGTATATACAAATAAGCTGTAACTAAAGAAGATGTTTGGCCTGTCCAGCAATAAGTAACAACTGTTGCATCAGGGTCAAGATGTTTAAAGCCGTCTGCTGCAAGAGTAAGGTCTTCTTTAATACGGTATGCACCAGTAATATGACCATAAGTAACAACATCTGCTTCAGCCCAATAATTATTAATAAAATAACCTGAGGGGCTACCAAGTACATCAACACCTTTAACACCTAAGAAACCTGTAGTTAGCAAACTACTTATACGCTCTGTTAGTATGTCTTTTCCTTCAGTGGAGCTACTGGTTATTGTTGGATATTCAAAATCTAACGCAGTTTGTGTTGTATTTGTTGATGACCAGTTAGTAGGATCATCTATTGCAAGATTTCCTGTATTAGCAGTCCAGCTATCAAAAGCAGCATTCCATGAACTCATTCCGAATTTCAGTGATTTTGCATCGCTATATTCGCTTAAACGTAAAATGGTTATAGCGTGAGCTGCACTTTGGCCAGTATAACATACAACAACAATAGGTTTAGATGCACTGTTTCCAGCTTCAGTTACTATATTTGCAAATGATGTGTTTACAGCACCGGCAATATGTCCTCTTGCAAAAGTTGTATCGGCCCTAAGGTCAATGATATGATAATTACTTGTACCGATAGAATCAAGGTCATGAGCCGTGATGAGCCAGCTAGTCATTACATCTGATAAATCCAGGTCATTAGCAGACATGTAAGTAGTTAATACTTCAAATGCAGGTGTTGTATCTACATCATCGTCATCGTCATCTTCTTTACAACCAGTAAACAAGAACGAAGGGATTAAAACTAATAAAATTGCATACTTTAAATACTTTTTCATTTTTTTTTGATTTAGGTTAATAAAAGATTTAATTGTTTTTAAAAATTTATACTTATTCTTATATTATATTTTAATAAATTGTATCATTATC
>DAOVJU010000325.1 GCA_030632095.1 Chlorobiota bacterium | reverse complement strand
AAGGCCGATTTTGTAAACGGTGCGCGGCTTGTATATAAAATGGAAAAAAATGCCATGCGTTTATTAAATATTCTCGGGAATAAATTTTTTAGTGTTGTTTTTTCATGGTTGTTAGATCAACCACTTAAGGATACATTATGCGGGACAAAGGTTATTTATAAATCCGATTATAAAAGATTAACTCAAAATAGAAAATATTTTGGAGATTTTGATCCTTTTGGAGATTTTGATTTATTATTTGGAGCATTTAAATTAAATCTACGAATAGTTGAGTTACCAATACGATATAGAGAACGCAAATATGGTAATACAAATATATCCAGATTTAAGCATGGTTTTATTCTATTACGAATGGCTTTATTTGCAGCATTCAAAATTAAATTTCGTTAATAACAAAATGCAATTCAAAGAATAACTCCTTAAATTTAAATAGTTTTCAAATTTTATTTGAACTTATATGAGTATAAAATACAAGCAAACTTTTAAGCTACAATTATACTTTATAATATTTGCTATTTCAGGTTTTTCAGGCTTGATATACGAATCTATCTGGTCACATTATTTGAAGCTATTTCTAGGACATGCAGCTTATGCACAAACGCTGGTTTTGATAATTTTCATGGGAGGAATGGCATTAGGATCCTGGTTAGCAGCAAAATATAGTATAAAATTTACGAACCTGTTTATAGTATATGCTATTATAGAAGGAATAATTGGAATATTGGGTATTATATTCCATCCGGTTTTTATCTATTGCACAGATATTACCTTTTCATCAATTCTTCCGAACATCAATAGTATTTTTCTTACAAATTCTATAAAATGGAGCTTCGCAGCTTTCCTTATTTTTCCGCAGTCTGTCTTACTTGGTGCTACATTTCCGGTAATGAGTGCTGGAATAATTAGAACTTATCCGGATAAACCTGGTAAATCTTTGGCGATATTGTATTTTACAAATAGTCTTGGAGCTGCATTTGGTGTTTTAGTTAGCAGATTCGTGTTAATTAAATCAGTAGGATTACCTGGTACAATAGTAATTGCTGCATTAATTAATCTTTTAATAGCTTTTATCATTGTTTTAATTAGCGGAAATAATCTATCTATAGAACCAGTAAATAATAGTAAACCAGACTTGACTGTAAAAAAACCAGTTAGTCAATTGTTTTTTATTTTTTTACTTATTTCTGCATTTACCGGAACTGCATCGTTCATGTACGAAATTGGCTGGATTCGTATGTTAAGTATGGTGCTTGGTAGTACTACGCATGCTTTTGAATTAATGTTGAGTTCGTTCGTTTTTGGATTGGCCATTGGTGGGTATATTATACGTACAAAGATTGATAGAATTAGAAACATTATAAAACTACTTGGATTTATTCAAGTAGCTATGGGATTATTAGCAATTATAACACTCTTATTGTATGGAGAGACTTATCGGATAATGAGCTATGCAATTAATAATTTTCCTGTTACTAATTCAGGATATTCATTTTTTAACCTGGTGAGTTATGGGATAGCTTCAATAATTATGCTTCCTGCAACAATTTGTGCAGGAACAACTTTACCATTAATTACATATTATCTTATTAAACAGGGTTTTGGTGAGAGTTCTATTGGATATGTTTACACAAGTAATACTTTAGGTTCAATTTTAGGTATATTATTAGCTGTTCACGTAATTATGCCATTTATTGGATTAAAGAATCTAATTATTATTGGAGGAATAATTGATATTATTATTGGGCTCAGTTTGTTGTGGTATGAGAGAAATAGTTTAATTAAATTGAAATGGAAATATGTTTTATTGGCTTCCATGATAATTATTTTATCATGTATCTTTTTCTTAGAATTTGACATAGGAAAATCTGTTTCATCTGTTTATAGTACAGGAAATACTGTTAGTAAATGGAAAGAAGAATCATTATTTCATAAGGATGGTAAAACGGCAAGTGTTGATGTAACCAATACAATTTTCAATATTATACGTATATACAGTAATGGCAGGTGTGAGGGAAATTATTTTCATCAGGAAATTGATATGGAACGCTATAATGTACTTACACCGGCATTTGCGATGGCTTTTAACAGGAATGCAAAAGATATTGCAACCTTTGGTATAGGTTCTGGTCAGTCAACCCACATCCTTTTAATGAATCCTGATATTCAAAATCTAGATTTAATTGAAATTGAAGAAGCCTTAGTTGAAGGAGTAGAAAAATTTAATACACGATATCATGATATTTTCACGAGTCCAAATTGTAATATTCATATTGAAGATGCAAGGACATTTTTTGCAAGTAACAATAAAAAGTATGATTTGATTATTTCATTTCCATCAGTTCCATGGGCAAGTGGTGTTGCCGGTTTATTTACAAAAGAGTTTTATCAGCATGTGTCAAAATACATTAATCATGATGGATTATTTGTGCAATGGATTACAATGCATGAATTGGATTTAACATTATACGCTTCTATAATTAATGCATTATCGCTTACTTTCAATGATTATGCTTTATATTTAACAAATGATCGTAATACGGTTTTAATTGCAAGTATGGAAAACGTAGCCAAAGAACCTGGAGATCATATTTTTGACTATGTCAAATTAAAAGAAACCCTTAAATTTTATGGTATTCAAAATAAATCTGATTTACAATTAAGAAAACTTGGAAATAAATCAAGCCTTGATCCATTATTTTCAGCATTAAATAGTTTTGCAAATTCTGATTATTACCCCATACTTGATCAAAATGCTGTGAAATCCAGGTATCTTAATAAAAATGCATTTGAATTACGTGTATTACGTACAAATACAATCCCAATTGTTAGCATTTTAGAGGGTGAGCATTTATTACCAAATGAATCAAAATATAGTATAATTCCACAGAATTCAATTTTAGCAACAAGAGTGCAAATAGGAATGGGAATGTATCAAAGTTTGAGGTCAATGATAGAAACTGATTATCAACCTCTTGTTGCATTAGATTCTAATTCTGCAATTTTAATTAATAATATCCTTGAAATTCAAAGCAATTCTGATTTACATGAACAAAACTGGATTTTAAATTTGCATGAATTAATGTCATTCACCTTACCTTATTTATCAAAATATGAAATGTCAATTATCTGGCGATCAATCCTCAATAATGTAAGTCTTAATAGTTTTCATAGTGATATTCAAAATTGGATTTCTTTTTATGTAGCTGTTGGGAATCGAGATTTTGATAATATTATTTATTATTCCGATAAACTTTTAAATGGCGAAAGGCCAGAAAATGAATTACATACAATACTAACTGCTAAAATGTTAGCAATTATAGTTAATCAGAATTATGTAGCTGTGCTCAATTTGTATAAGCAATATTATGCGGATATTAAATCCTTCATTTCAGTAAAATTGTTGAATGAATATGCCAAAAGTATGATGACTAATTCCGTGAAAGAAAGCGAAGATCATAATATTAATTATTAATAAAACATTTATAAACATGATAACTAAGATTTTATTGCAATTGGCATCAATAATCTATAAATGTAATTTTAAAGTTTACAGGTATCTTTATTTTCATTATAAATACATAATTGATAAAAGAGAAATTAGCATACTTAAGAAGCTGATTAAACCAGATTTTTGTATTATTGATATTGGGGCAAATATTGGTTTTTATAGTATTTTGTTTTCAAAAATGATTGTAAATGGTAAAATTCATAGTTTTGAGCCAGATAAAGAAAACTATCTGCATTTGGAAAAATTAACAAATCATCTTGCAATTATTAAAATAAACCAGCTAGCTGTAGCAGATGAAAAAAAAACTGTGAAATTATATAAATCAACTTTTTTAAATGTAGATCATAGAATATACGAATTTCCGGAGGGTAAGAATCCAACTGAAATGCAAACAATTTCGGTAGATGAATATGTAAAGGAAAAGTTTAGAGTGGATTTTATTAAGATGGATATTCAGGGGGCTGAATACCTGGCATTAAAAGGAATGTTAAAAACTGTCAAAGCTAATCCTAATTGCCTGATTCTGATGGAGTTTTGGCCATATGGAATAAAGCAATTTGGTAAAAAATTAAGTGAAGTAATTGATTTAATTGATAAAATGAATTTAAGAATTTATGTAATTCAGAAAAGTAAGATTATTGCTAAAGAAAGCATCGATATTGAATATTATAAACAATTTCATCCATTTAAGTATGAAAACTGGCTTTTATGTAATAGAACGAATAAAATTAATATTAATTGAACCCCATCAAAATAATCCTAATTCACATTAAGAAACCCCTGCTTTGTGCAACGCTTGACTCAAACGAATAAGTTAATATAAAATGCATAATGTGTTTTTCTTGCTGATGTTATGCGCAGATAATAATCGCAGATTTTTTTTATAAATTATTTACAATCCGGACAATGCTGTTTCATATACACTTTCCAGCAATCCAGGACCTAACTCATTATAAATCTTAAAAGCAGCACCTCTAATATCATATGATATATCGTTTTCTTTCATCTGCGCTAATTTGCGAATAAATTTGCGAAAATCTGCGAGAAATATTGAAATAGATTAATATGTTCTATTTTCAAAGACAACCAAATAAGTCAATTTAATGCTTGTCCGCTTTTATAACTTTTTTTAGCAATAAGATTACCATTTTCATCGTAAATGAATAATACACCATTACCATTTTTCAATGTTCCGGGATCTTTGGAATTACCATATAAATCAAAATTTGATACTACTTCCCATAATCTACCCATATTATAAATGCGCTCAGTCCATAAATTTCCATTGCTATGAAAATATTGATACGAACCATGTTT
>DAOVJU010000217.1 GCA_030632095.1 Chlorobiota bacterium | reverse complement strand
TTTACGTATTATAGTATTGGAAGAAAAACAATAAATTAAATAATACAATGAAAAAAATATTAGTTACCGGTGGAGCAGGATTTATAGGTTCACATCTTTGCGAGCGCCTTTTAAAAGATGGTAATGAAGTAATTAGCCTTGACAATTATTTTACCGGGAACAAAAAGAATATTGTCCATTTAATTGATAATCCATATTTCGAGGTGATTAGGCACGATATAACCATGCCATTCTTTATCGAAGTTGATGAAATATACAACCTGGCATGTCCTGCTTCTCCCATACATTACCAGTATAATGGTATAAAAACCATTAAAACTTCAGTCATGGGGGCAATTAATATGCTAGGTCTTGCTAAACGAATAAAAGCAATTATCTTACAAGCTTCTACAAGTGAAGTGTATGGCGACCCACAAGTGCATCCGCAAAAAGAGGAATATTGGGGACATGTTAATCCAATAGGTAAAAGATCTTGTTATGATGAAGGCAAGAGATGTGCAGAAACTCTATTTATGGAATACCATAGCCAGAATAATGTTAGAATTAAAATCATAAGAATTTTTAACACTTATGGAACCCATATGCTTCCAAATGATGGCAGAGTAGTATCAAATTTTATAGTTCAGGCTTTACAAAATGAAGACATCACAATATTTGGAGATGGAAAACAAACCCGTAGTTTTCAATATGTTGATGACTTAGTTGAAGGAATGATCCGAATGATGAACACGGAAGATGAATTCATTGGACCAGTTAATATAGGAAACACTAATGAATTTACTATTTTAGAATTAGCCAAAAAGATAATTGATCTTACAAATTCAAAATCACAACTAGTATACAAACCTCTCCCTGAAGATGATCCGGTCCAAAGACAACCTGATACATCATTGGCTAAAAGTAAATTAAATTGGGAACCAACTGTACAATTGGAAGAGGGATTAAAAAAAACTATTAACTATTTTCAAAAAGAATTAAAAAAACTAAAATTTAACAAATAAGGTATCAAAATGAAAGGAATAATATTAGCCGGTGGTTCTGGCACCCGATTATATCCAATAACAAGAAGCATTTCAAAACAAATTATACCAGTATATGACAAACCAATGATTTATTATCCATTATCGGTATTAATGTTGGCTGGTATAAGAGATATATTAATCATATCAACACCACAGGATATTGATACGTATAAAAAATTATTTAAAGATGGGTCTCGCATAGGATTAAATATTTCTTATGAAATACAACCTTCACCAGATGGGCTTGCACAGGCTTTCATAATAGGTGAAAAATTTGTTGGGAACAGTAATGTATGCCTGATACTGGGTGATAATATATTTTATGGCTATGGCCTAAGTCAAAAATTGCTTAATTCAGCTAAATTAAAAGATGGTGCTATAGTTTTTGGCTATTATGTAAAGAACCCTACCCGCTATGGTGTTGCAGAATTTAATGAGCAGGGTAAGGTAATTAGTTTGGAAGAAAAACCCGAAAAGCCAAAGTCAAATTATGCAGTTACCGGTTTGTATTTCTATTCAAATGATGTAGTTGAAAAAGCAAAAAGATTAAAACCATCAGTTCGGGGAGAATTGGAAATAACTGATTTAAACAAGTTATTCTTAGAAGAAGGAAGACTGAATGTAGAGTTACTTGGAAGAGGAATGGCATGGTTAGATACAGGAACTGAAGATAGCCTGCTTGATGCTTCAAATTATATAGCTACAATTGAAAAAAGACAAGGATTAAAGATAGCATGTATTGAAGAAATTGCATATAAAAGAGGTTTTATTAATAAAGAACAGTTATTGAAATTAGCTGATGAACTCAAAAAAAATAATTATGGCCAATACTTATTTAATGTTGCCAGGAATTAAAAAATCTGATACATTATGAAGATCGAAACAACAGATTTCCCTGATTTAGTTATAATTGATCCGGGAATCTTTATTGATGACAGGGGTTACTTCTTTGAATCGTATAATTTAAATACGTTTAAGCAAAATAATATTGATAATATCTTTATACAAGACAACCAGGCCAAATCTATTTATGGAGTAATACGAGGTTTGCATTACCAGCTTGCACCATATGCACAAACAAAATTAATAAGAGTTATAAAAGGAAAAATTTATGATGTAGCAGTGGATATTAGAGAAAACTCTCCTACTTTCGGCAAGTGGTTTGGCATTGAACTATCCGAAGATAACCATAAGCAGCTTTTTGTGCCAAAGGGATTCGCGCATGGATATTCGGTTTTAAGCCAGGAAGCAATAATACTATATAAATGTGATGATTTTTATAATAAAGAATCCGAAAGAGGAATCATATACAATGATCCATACCTGGATATTGACTGGAAAGTTGAAACAGAAAAATCGATAATTTCTGCAAAAGATAAAGTACTACCTGAACTCAAAAACGCCGATATGAATTTCTATCTTAACCAACTATGATGAATATTCTGGTAACCGGAAGTAATGGCCAGCTTGGCAGCGAAATAAAAGATATGTCCCCTGATTTTCCTGAATTGACCCTTTTTCATACCGATATTGATACCTTAGATATAACCAGGGCAAACGAAATTGAAAATTTTATTAAAAAAAACAAGATAGATTTCATTATTAATTGCGCTGCTTATACGGCTGTTGATAAAGCAGAAGACGAGCCCGATCTGGCCGAACTTATAAATGCAAAAGCAGTTTATAATTTAGTGAAGCTGGCTGAAAAGCATGAATTGAAATTGATTCATATATCTACAGATTATGTTCTTGATGGATCAAAAAATACTCCATACAACGAAGATGATACCACTAATCCAAACTCTGTGTATGGAAAAACAAAATTAATGGGTGAACTTATCATTGAACAATCTGATATTCCGTGGATTATAATTCGAACTTCCTGGTTATATTCATCGTATGGGAATAATTTTGTTAAAACTATGCTTCGATTGAGTGAAACAAAAGAAGAAATCAATGTGGTTTTTGATCAGACAGGTACTCCAACTTATGCTAAAAATCTTGCTTCTGCTATTCTTACTATAATTTCACTGGTTAATTTATACCCTCAAAAATTTGTTAAAGGTATTTATCACTTCTCCAATGAAGGGGTATGTAGCTGGTACGATTTTGCATTAGAAATATTCAAGCAAAGAAACATTAAATGTAAAGTAAATCCCATATTAAGTGAGGAATTTCCAACCAAAGCAAAAAGGCCGGCTTTTAGTGTTTTGAACAAACAAAAAATATGCAAAACTTTTAATATTGTAATTCCTCATTGGACAGATGGTTTAAACGATTGCTTACAAAGAATATAAATCCTTTTATTATTAATTAACCGTTTTGAATTGTAATATTCATATCCGAATAGTAATTTTATTGCTTTAATTATATAACAATTATAATATGAACTCATCAATTAATCAAGCTATTTTGCAAAAAGCCCAAGCCTGGCTGGAAGGTAATTTTGACAAAACAACAAAAGATCAAGTAAAACATCTTATTGAAAATGATGAAAATGAATTAACAGAATCATTCTATAAAGATTTGGAATTTGGTACCGGTGGATTAAGAGGAATTATGGGAGTAGGAACAAACAGGATGAACATATATACAGTGGGCATGGCAACCCAGGGTTTATGCAATTACATTCTTAAGCAATTTCCGGGTCAAAATATTAGCGTTGCAATTGCACACGATTGTAGAAATAATAGCAGGCTTTATACGGAAACTGCTGCTAAGATTTTTTCTGCTAATAATATTAAAGTTTATCTTTTTGAGGATTTAAGGCCAACTCCTGAGTTATCTTTTGCAATTCGTTATTTTGGTTGTAAAAGCGGGATTGTTATTACTGCTTCACACAATCCGAAAGAATATAATGGTTACAAAGTATACTGGGATGATGGTGGGCAAATTATTGCTCCACATGACAAAAATATTATTGCAGAAGTACAAAAAATAAAATTAATTGATGAAGTAAAATTTGATGGACCGGATTATAATATCCAGATAATCGGGAAAGAATTCGATGAAGTATATCTCGAAAAACTAAAATCGCTTTCTCTTAATCCTGATATAATCAGAAAACATAAGGATCTAAAAATCGTTTATACTCCAATTCACGGTACAGGTGTAGACCTGGTTCCTGATATCCTGAAAAAGATTGGTTTTTCTAAGGTCATATCTGTTGATGAACAAAATGTTGTTGATGGTAATTTTCCAACTGTGCATTCGCCTAATCCTGAAGAACCTGCTGCTTTAAAAATGGCAATTGAAAAAGCCAACGCGGAAAATGCAGATTTAGTGATGGCTACAGATCCTGATGCTGACAGGGTTGGAATAGCCATTAGGGATCACAATAATGAATTAATACTCATTAATGGTAATCAAACAGGCTCATTATTATTTTACTATTTGCTGTCAGGCTGGCAACAACAAGGAAAATTAACCGGCAATGAATACATTGTTAAAACAATAGTTACCACTGAATTGCTTGTAGAAATGGCAAATAAATTTGGAGTGAAATATTATGATGTCCTAACCGGATTCAAGTTCATAGCTGATATCATGAAACAAAATGAAGGAAAATCTACCTTCATTGCTGGTAGTGAAGAAAGTTATGGTTATTTAGCAGGTGATTTCATAAGGGACAAGGATGCAGTAATGGCTTGTGCATTAATTCCAGAAACAGCTGCCTGGGCAAAAGAAAATGGCAAATCGCTATATGATTTACTTATTGATATATACCTGGAGTTTGGTTTTTATAAAGAATCTTTAATTTCAATTGTAAGAAAAGGGAAAAGCGGTGCAGAAGAAATACAACAAATGATGGATAATTTTAGAAACAATCCCCCTGAAAAAATAAACAATTCAAAAGTAATAACAATTAAAGATTACCAATCTTCTGTTGCCATTAAACCTGGCGGTGAAAAGGAAATTATTGATTTACCTAAATCAAATGTTCTTCAGTTTTTCACTGAAGACGGATCAAAAATATCAGTTCGCCCTTCTGGTACTGAACCTAAAATAAAATTTTATTTTGGCGTTAAGGGAAAATTAACTGATAAATCAGAATTTGAATCAGTAAACCAAAAATTGGAAAATAAAATAAAGAATATTCAAAAAGAACTAGGAATTGTTTAAATTAATTGGTAATCAATAACTTAAAACTCATTACAAAACACTGAACTCAACTTATAGCTTTATAACTTTTCAACTTTTAACTGACCGAAATGAAATCATCCAGAAAAGAATTATGGTTTAATACCAGTTCCAGGAGAGAGCTTATTAATATTACACCTTATATTATTGAATGCCTTATTGAAAGTGGAATTAAAGAAGGACTGGTACTTTGTAATGAAATGCATATAACATCAAGTGTTTTTATTAATGATGATGAGTCGGGATTACATCACGATTATGAAGTTTGGCTGGAAAAACTAGCTCCTGAAAAACCATATTCACAATACCGTCATAATTCATTTGAGGATAATGCCGATGCACATTTAAAACGCACAATAATGGGCAGGGAAGTTGTAGTTGCTATTACGAATGGCAATCTTGATTTTGGCCCCTGGGAGCAAATTTTTTATGGTGAATTTGATGGCAACAGACGTAAAAGAGTGCTCGTTAAAATAATTGGAGAATAAAAGTTTAGTTTGAAAGTTAAAAAGTATAGAGTTTTTTCTCTGTTTTCTGTTTAAAAAATGAATCAATTTTTTACATACTTATATATCAACTGGAGTACAAATCCTAATTTTGAAATTTTTGGCATTTCATTTCATTGGTATGGCATTTTATTCGGATTAACTTTTATACAAGGTTATTTTATTCTACTTTATTTTTTAAATAAAGAAAATAAACCATCCAAATGGACTGATTATGCTTTTCTCGGAATGTTAATTGGCACTATTGTGGGAGCCAGATTAGGTCATGTATTTTTTTACAAATGGAGCTATTACAAAGAAAATCTGAATGAAATTTTACAGTTATGGAAAGGTGGATTAGCTAGTCATGGGGCAATAGTTGGAATTGTTGCAGCATTATGGATTTACTCCCTGAAAATTACAAAAAAAAATGTGCTCTGGATACTTGACAGGTTAATGATTCCTATTGCAATAGGTTGTTTTATAGTGCGGCTTGGAAATTTGATCAACCATGAAATTATTGGTTTGCCAACCCAGGTTCCCTGGGCATTTGTTTTTGATAAAATAGATAATTTACCACGGCATCCAAGCCAATTATACGAAGGATTATCATATCTGCTTATT
>DAOVJU010000343.1 GCA_030632095.1 Chlorobiota bacterium | reverse complement strand
ATTTATTGTTACGGTCAAATTTTCTGTTAGCTGAAAACAGTATCACTAGTAAACAAGCAGAACGATACCAGTCGACAATAAATGAATATTATGCACTTATTGACGAGTATCCGAATAATGAAAATGTGAAGGAAGCAGAAAAAATATATGAACAGTCTGTTAAGAAACTAAAAACAGATTAATTATAACTTCAAATAAATAGAATAAACCGAATAATTTATTGAAAATGGATTATAAAAAAACAAATGCAGCAAATACAACAATTACCCGAAATTTAATTGAGCTTGAAAAAGAGACAGGAAATATATATGAAACTATTGCTATTATTTCGAGAAGGGCTAATCAAATTGGTGTTGAATTGAAGGATGAGTTAAATAGTAAACTGGAAGAGTTTGCATCTTATACTGATAATCTGGAAGAAATTTTTGAGAACAGGGAGCAAATAGAAATATCAAAATTCTATGAAAGATTACCAAAGCCAGTTTTAATTGCACTACAAGAATTTATTGAAGAAAATATTTATTATCGTCAGCCTGAAGAAGAACAGGAAAATTTATAGTGTTAAAAGGAAAAAAAATATTATTAGGTATTACAGGTAGTATTGCTGCATATAAAGCAGCATATCTTACTCGCTTACTTGTTAAGGAAGAGGCTGAAGTTCAGGTAATAATGACACCTTATGCCAAAGAATTCATTACCCCGTTAACATTGGCTGCTTTATCACAAAAAGAAGCATTATGTGATTTCTTTGCCAAAGAAAGCGGTTCATGGAACAGCCATATTGATTTGGGCCTTTGGGCCGATATAATGCTTATTGCACCTGCAACGGCTAACACCATAGCAAAAATGGCAAATGGAATTGCTGATAATTTGCTTCTAACTACTTATTTATCAGCCAGGTGCCCTGTTTACATTGCACCAGCGATGGATTTAGATATGTTTCAGCACCCGGCAACACTTAGAAATATAGACTATCTCAAATCTATTGGTAATGAAATAATTGAACCGGCTGATGGAGAGCTGGCAAGTGGTTTGTTTGGAAAGGGAAGAATGGAAGAACCTGAAAATATTGTTAAGGTTTTAAATCAGTTTTTCAAAAAAAAAAATCCAAACTAAAAGATAAAACAATATTAATTACTGCAGGGCCTACTTACGAAAAAATTGATCCCGTAAGATTTATAGGAAATTTCTCAACCGGTAAAATGGGTTATGCCATTGCTGAGCAATTGGCATTACATGGTGCAAATGTTATTCTAATTAGTGGCCCAACAGATCTTGCTATTCCACACGGCTCAATTACAAAGATTAATGTAATGTCTGCTAACGAAATGCATAATGCTTGTCTTAATAAATTTCAGAAATGTGATGCAGCAATAATGGCAGCGGCAGTAGCTGATTTTACACCTGCTAAAAGCAGCGGTCAAAAAATTAAAAGTGAAAATAAATCAAAAACACTGGAATTAAAACTTATTCCTACAATTGATATTGCTGGTAAATTGGGGGAATTGAAAACCCGAGATCAGAAATTAATTGGCTTTGCACTTGAAACAGATGATGAAGAGAAAAATGCCATGAAAAAAATAAAAACAAAAAACCTTGATTTTATAGTTTTAAATTCATTAAAGCATAAAGGTGCTGGATTTGGATATGATACCAATAAGATTACAATAATCCATAAAAACAATAAAAAGAAGAATTTTGAGTTAAAATCAAAAAGTGAAGTAGCTAACGATATCGTTAATGAATTAATTGATATTATTTGAATAATTAATAAACATTCATTTTACCAATGCGAAAGATACATTTAGTAATATTTATCATATTGTTTAGCACAATAGCTAAAACACAGGAGTTAAATTGCAGGGTACAAGTTGTGAGCCAGTCAATTCAAGGTACAAATAAAAGGGTTTTTGATGCTCTTCAATTAGCAATTTTTGAATTTGTGAACAATACAAAATGGACAGGCCACGTATACAGGAATGAAGAAAGAATAGAATGTAATATTTTAATCAACTTAACAAAACGTATTAGTAATGATGAATTCTCCGGAACCATGCAAATACAATCAAGTCGTCCTGTTTTTGATGCTTCATATAAAACACCTTTATTAAATTATAAGGATAACGATTTAAAAATAGCATTTAGTGAACAGGATATCATCGAATTTTCTGAGAATTCGTTTACTTCTAATTTGGCTTCAATTTTAGCATACTATACATATATAATTATAGGTTTGGATTATGATACTTTTTCATTGGAAGGTGGCACAAAATTTTTTCAAAAAGCTGAGGCTATTGTAAATAATGCCCAAAATGCAAATGAGAGTGGATGGAAAGCTTTTGAAAGCACTAAAAACAGATATTGGTTAGTTCAGGCACTCTTAGATAATACATATTTACCACTAAGGCATTGTATGTATGAATATCACCGTTTAGGATTAGATAAAATGAGTAATAAAGTTGATGAAGGAAGATCAAAAATTGCAGAATCTATCAAACAACTAAAATCCGTACATCGTGAAAAACCAAATTCATTTTTAATGCAAGTATTTTTCGATGCTAAAGCAGATGAAATTGTTAGTATTTTTTCTGAATCTAATAGAGACGAGGCAAATAGGGTTTATAGCACCCTAAAAGAAGTGAATAATGCAAATACTTCTAAATATGCAAGTATAATTAGCAGTGAATAATTCGTAACTTCTCAACAAGTTGTGGTAGATAGTTAAACTGAACAATAGAACATTTGAATAATAGAATTAAGAATAGCGAAGTAGAAATGAACGAAAAGAAATATGATATTGAAGAACGACTAATTGATTTCTATTTTTGTTAAAAGTATTGAAACAGTATCAAAATTAAAATATGCTTAAATCACTTGCAATAAAAAATTATGCGCTTATTAAAGATTTGGAAATTGAATTTGATAATGGATTTTCAACCATAACTGGTGAAACCGGTGCAGGAAAATCTATTTTATTAGGTGCATTATCGCTTATTTTAGGTGAAAGGGCTGATACAAGTGCTTTGTTAGATAAAAAATTAAAATGCATTGTTGAGGGACGGTTTAATATAACTGAATTAAATTTAAACGCCTTATTTGAAGAAAATGATCTTGATTTTGATGAAGAAACTATTATCCGGCGTGAAATTAATAGCTATGGAAAATCAAGGGCTTTTATAAATGACACACCTGTAAATCTGAATACTTTGAAAGAAATAGGTGATAAATTGGTTGATATTCACTCTCAAAACAGTAACAAAATATTAAATGATTTGCAATTTCAATTAAGTGTAATTGATATTTTAGCTGATAATATTGAGCTTGTAGATAAGTATTCAGTTTTATATAAAAACCATAAAGAATTAGTTAATACTGTTGCAGAGCTGGAAACAAAGGCATCTGAGAGTAAAAAAGAATTAGATTATTTGCAATTTCAGTATGAACAATTAGATTCAGCTAAGCTTAATGAAAATGAACAGGAAGATTTGGAAAATGAATACGAAATCTTTACACATGCAGAAGAAATAAAATCCTCGCTGGCAAGTTCGTTTTATATCTTGTCTGAAGATGAAAAAAATATCAACTTACAATTACATGAAGTCAGGGGATTGATTTCAAAGATTACAAAGTATTATTCAAAAGCAGAGGATCATTCTAAACGTATTGAAAGTGTTATAATTGAAATTAAAGATATAACTTCCGAAATTGAAGCAGGTAGTGAAAATATAGAATTTGATCCGGATAAAATAAAGCAAATACGCGAAAGACTTGATCTAATATATAATTTGCAACAAAAGCACCAGGTCAAAACCATTCACGAATTATTAGTATTAAAAAATGACCTTGAGTCAAAATTAAATGTTATTGACTCATATGATGATCAGATAGAGAAATATAAAAGGGAAGAAAAAAAAATAAAAAATCAATTACTCAGCCTGGCAGATAAAATAAGTGACAAAAGAAAAAGTGTTATTCCACACATACAAGATAATATTCTCAAATTTCTTCGAAAACTGGGTATGCCAGATGCTTTATTGGAGATACATATTGTTGAATTAGATCATTTAAAACCAAATGGAAAAGATGAAGTAAAGTTTTTATTTTCAGCAAGTGAAAAAGTTGAGGGAAGAGAAATAGCGAAAGTAGCATCAGGAGGTGAAATATCGCGTGTAATGCTTGCTATTAAATCTTTGATTTCCAGGTTTAAGACACTGCCAACTATTATTTTTGATGAAATTGATTCTGGCGTTTCAGGCGATATAGCACATAAGATGGCCGAAATAATGGATAACATGTCGGAAAATATGCAAGTGATTAGTATAACTCACGTTGCTCAAATTGCCAGTAAAGGCAAAGTGCAATATTCTGTTTTTAAAGATAGTGCAGAAGAATTGCCTGCAACCAGAATGAAACTTTTAGATAATCAGGAACGAATTGTTGAAATTGCCAAAATGCTTAGTGGAAAAAGCCTCACCAATGCAGCCATCCAAAATGCCAAAGAATTGCTTAGTTTGAATTAAAAAGTAACCATGCAAAACTTATTTCACGATGGGGGGGTCTCAAGTATGGGAATGAGCTTGAAAGCTATGGAACAATACAATAAAAGCTTTAATTAAATATTAACGGATGATAAGAATTATATTAATATCTCTTGTTTTCATTATTATAT
>DAOVJU010000319.1 GCA_030632095.1 Chlorobiota bacterium | reverse complement strand
AGTTTTCTTGCAAATACTATACAGTTTGCTTAACATATATTTGATCGATAATATTATTGTATTTTTCCATGATAAATTTACGTTTTAACTTTAATGTTGGTGATAGTTCACCGGTAACAGGCGACCATTCATCCTGAACAAGCCTGAACCTTGTTATTTTTTCATAATCTGCCAGCGTTTTATTGAATTTACTTACTTCTTCAGTAAAAATGGCATTAATCCTTTGGTCTGATGCTAATTCATTGCGATCATTAAAAGAAATGCCTTTATCTTTAGCCCAATCATTAATGTATGAAAAATTAGGAGCTATTATGGCACTGGCAAATTTCTCATGTTCACCTATGACACATATTTGTTCAATGAATATTGATTCTTTGAATTTATTTTCGATAACCTGGGGAGCAACAAACTTACCACTTGAAAGTTTAAATATTTCTTTTTTCCTGTCGGTTATTATAAGGAATTTTTCATTTTCCAAATGTCCAATATCCCCGGTTTTAAACCATCCGTCATCATCAAATGCTTTTTTAGTAAGTTCAGTATCCTTATAGTAACCAAGCATTACATTATGTCCTTTACAAAGTATTTCACCATCATCAGCTATTTTTACTTCAACTCCGTCAATAATACTTCCGACAGAACCGAGTTTTAAGTCGGGTTTTGTTTTACGGTTAATGGTAATAACAGGAGAAGTTTCCGTCAGGCCATACATATTAAGTATTTTTATTCCAGCCGCCCAGAAAATTCTTTCTAACCTGGGTTGAAGTGCAGCACCACCACAACCTACCAGTTCTACTTTTCCACCAAGCGCATCACGCCATTTTGTGAAAATAAGTTTATCAGCAATTTTAAGTTTAAATTTGTAAATCCAACTGCTATCACCCGGAAGTTTATATTTTAATCCAACTTTTACTGCCCAAAAGAAAATTGCTTTTTTTGCTCCCTTGAGTTTTTTTCCTTTTGCAATTATTGTATCGAATACTTTTTCAAGAATCCGGGGTACAGTATCAAAACCATGCGGCTGATGTTCTTTCATATTTGCAGCAATTGTCCCCATATTTTCTGCATAATAAATACTACACCCGCTGTACTGTGTCTGGTAATTTCCCATGCGTCCCCCAACATGACATAAAGGTAAAATGCTTAGATATTTTTGTTCGGGTTTCATGTTGAAAACCTCAGATGCAGCCAGAAAATTTCTTACCAGGTTTTCATGTGAAAGCATTACTCCTTTTGACTCCCCGGTTGTTCCTGATGTATAAATCAATGTTGCAAAATCTCCGGGTTTTATTTCATTTTTAATATTTTCAACTATTGCTTTGTTATAGATTTCACTTTTCTTGCCCAGTTCAATTACTTCCTTCCAGTTCCATGTGTTTTCAATTTTGTTGAATGTATATGTACTTTCAATAGTTTTTATTTTGTTTATAACAGGGCTTAACGTCTTAAACAATTTCTCATCCGAGATTAAAACCATTTTAACATCGGAGTGTTTTAAGATATTTTCGTATTCCTGGTTATTAAGGGATGTGAACATGGGAGCATGAACAACTCCGATTAAAGCCATTCCCATATCAACAATGTTCCATTCCGGACGATTATTTGATATCGTTGCAATTTTATCTCCTTTTTTAAATCCTAATGCTAATAATCCATAACTAAAGTAGTATGAATAATCAATGTATTGTTGAGTACTGTAGTTTACCCATTCACCACTTTCTTTTGCCACAAAAGCATTTTCTTTCATGAAATGTTTTTGGTACCGATCGAGCAAGTCAAATGTTCTTGTTACTTCCATTGTTTTTAAAAATTAAATTTTTTGAATTAAAAATCAGGGTGTAAGTTAAGAGTAATCTTATAAAGTGCAAAATTCATAATGTCGGCTAAATATTATTTTGAGGTGCTGAACGAAATTATATCATTCTATATTTATATACTTACAAATTACAATAATAAATACAGAACAAGGAATTATGAATAATGAAGTAATGACTATCTGTTACTTTATTATCCCGTAAAAACTTGATTTTGTTTGCAGCTTTGCTGTGTTATGTATTTGGGCAACCGGAACAATTTCTTAATACTTTATTAATCTGAATTCAAATATATTTAGTTCATTTGAACTTTAGCCGTAAGACCGCTTTGACATAGTTCAGAGTTCATGGTTCACTGTTGTGTTTTGTGTGTGATTTAACATCCCCCTGCTGCCCCACAAGCCTGCGCACCCCCCTTTTAAATTAATTTGAAAATTGATTAATGAGTTAATTTGAAAATGTTGTGTCTTGTGTGTGATCTTCATCCCCCTTCCTGACACACAAGCTGTTGCACTCCCCCTTCGCCATCCCGCTATCTTTCGCTTCTGCCTTCGCTAAGCTCCGGCAGACAAAGCAAGGGGGAATTGTGTGAGTTTGGGGTTGTGAACGATGACAGCCGTACCACCGCTTTGAGCGGTTGGACGGCTACTAAACTCGTAGCTCAAAACACAACTTTGAACTTTAAACATGGAACTTTGAACTATTCAATCCTAACTCCAACTACTAAAATATCGTCAACTTGAGACTCGTTGCCCATCCAATCAGAAAGTCTTCTTTCCAGAATTTCTTTTTGCTCAGCCATTGATTCATTTTGGATTTCGAGTAAAAGTTCTTTGAAGTTTTTTGTCATGAATTTTTTGCCATTTTTTCCGGTTTGATCAGGATAACCATCAGAAAAAATATAGAAAGTGTCGCCGATTTCTAATTTTATTTCATGATTGGTGAAAGATTGTTCCCTTCCTAAATAAATTCCAACTGGCATCCGGTCGGCTTTAATCTCTGTCAGTTCTGATTTACCTTTTTTGTATTTAAATAAAACCAAAGGATTGAAAGCTCCGGCATATTGCATGATGTTAGTCTTAGTGTCAATAGCACACAGGGCAATGTCCATTCCGTCTTTTGAACCATCTTTCTTACCATGCTGACGTAAAGAACGCTTGATTTGTCTGCGTAATTCATTTAAAACTTCATTAGCCTGAGTTATTTCTCTTTGTTGAACTATTTCATTTAAAAATGAAATCCCCAACATGCTCATAAAAGCTCCCGGAACACCGTGTCCTGTACAATCAGCTGCAACAAGGATAATATAATTATTTATGTGTTTAACCCAATAAAAATCACCGCTTACAATATCCCTTGGTTTATATAAAATGAAATTTTCCGGCAATAACTCATTAATGTATACATCCGGAGGTAAAATGGCAGACTGAATTCGCTTTGCATATTGTATGCTATCTGTAATTGATTTGCCATGAGTCTCAATCTGATCTTTTTGATCAAGTGCAAGATTCCGTTGTGCTTCAATTTCATCTCTTTGAGAAACTATTTCTTCATTCTTTTGCATTAAATTTTCATTAATGGTCTGTATTTCATCTTTTTGAGAAATGATTTCTTCATTTTGTTGTGTTAAATTCTCGTTTATTACCTGGATCTCTTCTTTTTGCTGCTCTAATTCCTCGTTTGCAGTTAATATTTCTTCCTTTTGTTCTTTTAGTTCTTCGTTTTTATCCTGTATTTCCCGGGTTCGTGTCTGTACTTTCTTTTCAAGGATGTCTTTTTCATGGCGCAATGCCTTTTCGCGGTATTTTATGTAGGTATAGATTATTAATAGCAATAAAACCACATAAGAAATATAAGCAATTATTGTTCTCCACCAGGGTGGCAAAATAGTAATTTTCAGTTTTAATTCTTTACTCCAGACACCATCACAGTTTTCGGCTTTTAGTTTGAAGGTGTAATTGCCAGCTTGTAATCCCGTGTAGTTGGCAAATCTTCTGTTCCCAACATCTTGCCATTCATCTTCTAGTCCCTCCAATATGAAAGCAAAATTAATTTGCTCCGGGTTGACATAATGCATTGCTGTGTATTCTATACCAATGATGTTTTGATCATGAGACAAGGTAATTTGACTGGTTTCCTCAATAATTTTATCCAGGGGAGAATTTTCATTTGAAGGAAGTACTTTTTTATTGAATAGTCTTAAAGCAGTTAAGTGCAAAAGTGGAGGAATAGTATCTTTAAGTAAACTATCAGGATGAAACTTGTAAATTTTATCTTTTCCGCCATAAAAAAGAAACCCATTCTCATTAACAAATGGTTTTGTCATTGGTTGTGCTTCAAATCCATCTTTTTTTGAAAATAATCTTGCTGTTTCATTTACAGGGTCAAACTTATACAGACCTGTTGTTGCTGCTGTTATCCAGAGATTTTCTTCTTTATCTATTATTACGCGAGAAAAACTGCTTTCAGGCAAATAGCCATTTTCACGATTATATGATTTCACAATTTCTTGTTGATCCGGATCAAATAGGTGTAAACCAGAAAAATATGAAGCAATCCAAATTTTATTGTCTTTTGATTCACAAATTGAATGGCCACCATAGAAATTGTTTTTGTGATCAGTAAAGTTCTCAAGTTTATTTGTTTCCGGATGATACAAATTTAAACCGCCCGCTGGTGATATTATCCAAATGTTCCCACCCTGATCTTCAACTATTTGTCTTGGATAATTAATGCCCCAATAAAGATCATCAGGATCTTTATAGCAATGATATTCCCAGACATTTTGATTTGCCCGATTTGAAGGAGTAAGTTTCATTAGGCCATTACCTTCTGTGCTAACCCAAATAGTATTTTTGGAGTCAATAAAGATATAATTGATATCTGAATTTGAGAGTAGATTTGAACTGTCTCCCAAAACATGAATATGTTCAATGTTTCCTGTCTTTAAATTCATCTTGTTTATGCCCCTTTTGGTCCCTAACCACAAACCATTTTCGTGGTCTTTTGCAATGGTATAAACTTTTTCATTATTGATCCCTTTATTTTTATTCCAGTTTTGCAAATTGTGGTTTACTGTGTTGTAAGCAAACAAACCACGATCTGAACCAAACCAGAGGGT
>DAOVJU010000016.1 GCA_030632095.1 Chlorobiota bacterium | reverse complement strand
GGCGTATTTTATTGGCTGCGAAGGCTGATTAATACGCTATAATATAAAGCTATATGACATACAACATGTGGCTAAAACTACTCTTCCGGTTTATTTTTCGGTATTAGTTACCTTTTATAGAAAAACGATAAATACTAAAAAATATGAATGAAATTATTAGTTATATGGAATATTATAACAAAAAAAACAAAGTGCAAAAATTACAGAACAGAATAGAATTGAGCGAAGAGGAACAAGATGAACTTGACAAATTCATAACAGAAATGAATCAGCTTAAAGAAAAAATAACTAATTTTGAATAAATTTTAAATAACGTTTTAGTATTAATCAAACTAAATATTTTGGCATTTGTGATAAATATTAACTACTTGGGAATAAAAGAACAATTTAGCATATCAGATAAAGACTTGCTTAAATATATTAATTCCCTTGACTTTAAGAGTCGCTTAGAATATGCAATAGGAATAGACATTGAAAGCCATGATGTAAAAGATCAACTTACAATGTTAGCATCTTATACAGATAAGTTAATAGCTAAAAAACTTAATCCTGCTCAAATAAATGCAATGAGAGCATTTTTAAGAAAAAAACTTGATGAATTACCATGATTAAAATATTTGATAGCAAAGGGAAGCTAGTTCATATCAAGAAAACAGATATTAAATATGTGAAAAAATATTTTAAGCTAAAAGAATACACTATTAGAAGTGAAATAGTATTAAAGTCAGGCAAAGAAATACTTAGTTGTATGAGCTGTAACGAAATAAATAAATTATGTTAGAAATTAAATTGCATGATTTACCAAAAATAAGCCTTAACGATTGGTATGCTGGAACACATTGGACAAAACGCAAGCAAATAAAGGATAATTATAAGCTTATTATTAAAAGTCAATTTAAAGGCGTTTTAAGTAAAAATAACCAATACCAAGTAAGTTACAGCTTCATATTTAAGAATAGACCATTAGACCCATCGAATTGTGTTGCAATGCTTAAAATGATTGAAGATATTATCTTTGAGTCTGATACTTATAAAATTATTAATGCCTTAAGCATCTATTCAAGCAAAGGCAAAAAAGATTGTGTAATAATTAAAATAGTAGAGCTATGAATCTGTATAAAGCTATGAAAAAGAATAAGAAGAAAATAATTAAACAATTAAAGATGTCTATATCAAAAGTTGTTAAAATGCGAGACAACAACAATGAAGAAGTTTATAAAATGAATAAACAGGGAATTATTGAGGGATTAGAAATGGCAATTGAAATAATCAGTAAACCCAGTAAACCAATTCTTATTAATGAATTAAATATGTTTGATTTAAATTAATATGATGGATTATAAAAAATTTTATTATACAGAATATGCAAAACAAATGAAATCTAAATACAGGGATATTGTAATGAAATCAATTAAGAAAACATACACTTTTTATATTGATAAATTAAAACAGCACCCAATGATATATTTAAATTAAATTTAAACTAATGACAGCACCTAAAAAAAACACATTCTGGAAAGCAAGGTCAAAACATGGCAGGGGTAAGATATTTGAAACTCCTCAAATACTTGAAGAGGCAGCTAATGAGTATTTTCAATGGTGCTTAAACAATCCTTTGTATGAGACGATTGTGCAATCAGGCAAAGTACATGAAGTGCCCAAGATGAGAGCTATGACTATTGAGGGACTATGTATATTTATGGATGTTGGATCATCAACATTTAAAGATTACTGCAATGAAGATAATGAATCCTATAAAGATTTTTCGGCTATCACAACGCACATAAAGGAAGTTATCCGTACTCAAAAGTTTGAAGGTGCAGCGGCTGGGTTGCTTAATGCCAATATTATTGCAAGGGATTTGGGACTAAGTGACAAGCAAGATATAGATCACAACATAAAAACAGACCCACCATTAACTTTAAATATTGACGGTAAAAAATTAAACTTATAATGCATTTTGATCCGAATCTTTTGTGTTACGAAATGGCAAAGGCTTATTCTGACGCAAAAGATAAAGGTGAAAAGCTTGTTATTTGTAACGAGGGCGGGAGTCGGAGTTCAAAAACATGGGACACATTGCACTTATTAGTTGCAATTTGCTCTCATAATATAGATTCTGGATTAGATATTTACATACTTAGGGATACTTTAACCAATTGTAAAGATTATACATTCAAGGAATTTATAAAAGTTCTTAATGTTTGCGGGATTTATGACCAAACCAAGTTAAGGAATCCGCAAAAACCAGATTATAATCTATACGGGAATAATGTTTATTTCAGAGGACTTGATGATGAAAAGAATACTGAAGGTTTTCCGTCTGATATTATTTTTGTAAATGAAGTTTTAGAAACTAAGCAAACAAAGGTCGAAGGTCTTCAGATGCGTTGCCGATTATTAGAAATTTATGATTGGAATCCAAAATTAACAAAACACTGGATATTTGATTACGAGGGCAGACCAGATGTATTGTTCACAAAAACAACATATAAAGACAATAAGCACCTTGAAAAAACAATTGTTAAAAAGATTGAATCTTACAATCCGGAAATAGCAGAGAATGTAAAAAACAAAACAGCCAATCCCTTCAGGTGGAAAGTTTATGGGTTAGGGTTAAGGGCAGACAGAGAGGGTAATGTATTTAATGATTCAAAATTAAATAAATTCAATATTGAGGATATTGATCTGGAAAATTCTGTTAAAATTGCATGGAACGATGTTGCAGACCAGGGAGTAGACTATCTTTGTTTCATTGTTGGTGTATTAATTGGTGCTAAAACTTATGTTATTGATGTAGTTTTTACACCAAAAGATAGTAATTATTCAATACCTTTGATCATTCAGATGCTTGAAAAATATGATATTAATAAGGCAGTATTCGAGAGTAATAACCACGGCCTTGCTTATCTTAAAAACCTACTAAAAGACCTGAAAATAATGGATTTAGAGGATAAGACAGAGCTTTTTGATAAGTGGGATATGAGATTAGGGGCAATTCCTAACACGACTAATAAACATAGCCGTATAGTGGTTCAGGCAGATACAAATATTATTGAAAACTTTTACTTCTTAAGGCATAGAACAGGAATGTATGCTGACTATTACGACTTTTTGACGATGTATAAACACGATAAGTCAGTCAAGCAAGATGATGCACCAGACGGTACAGCAGGACTGAGTATTTTGTCACAGAAATATAATTAATTAAAATAAGACTATGAATAAAAAACAAAAGGAACATAAGATAAAGCTTATTTACTTAATATTCTTGGTAAATGCAGAATACGCAAGACGAAAAGCATTTAAAAACCCAATGGAAATAATTGGGTTTGCTACTGAGCAAGTTTTTTGGGCTATGGAATTCAAGAGAGTAGTTATGCAGAAGGTGAAGTAATAATTCGTAAATACAAGTAAAAGTGATGAAAAATAAAATGTTGATTAGGATTGCATTGTTTTTCTTAAAGAAAGTGAATAAGGATAAAATTAAATATAAAAATAGCTGGAGACACCATATATCAGAAATAGAGCTATTTCTTGATGATGCAATTGAATATGATATTGTGAAAGTGGCAATTAAGGAGATAAGGGACTATGAAAAAAAGCAGCTGAATTGTAATGATGTACGCAAGAGATGATTAAAAGAATGAGGGATTAAATAAGGCGATGTGTCCGAGTGGTCAGGTGGCAGATTGCAAACCTGCTTACACCGGTTCGATTCCGGTTATCGTCTCAAATATCAATATCCCTACATTGCTACTTAAGCCTTTACATTAATTTGTAAGGGCTTTTTTTATTCCCTACATTATAAGAAATATCTATACAAACAACAATGATATAGATTTTATTTATTACATTTGCAGAAACATGCAATTGTAAATGTGGCCATTTAAAAACAAAAGCTCAGTTCATATTGGTGAAAAACCTATTTACCCAACTGGTTTTTTTACCGGGTTTGGCTCAAGCTCTGTTCAGTTTAAACAAATTTTTGAAGCCCGGCAAAACAACGATTTACTAATTTTATATTTCAACACACTTGCAGAAGTGGCGGCTCCGGTACTAAAATATGCTGATGGTGCTGCACAAGTAACATTTGATACAGAAAATAAAGAAGTTAAAAAATTACTCAGTAAGCCTAATTATTATCAGGGGTTTAATGAGTTTTTTAGTTTATTGGTTCTTTACAAAAGGCTCTTAGGTGAAAGTGTTATAGATGCAATAACATCAATAAAGTTTGGAGTTAATGAAAAAAAACCAATTGAACTTTTTATTTGGTCTCCTCAATACACATCAATAAAATTAACAAGCGAAAAAGATTTTAGGGTAAATAATATTGAAAAATATATATTTGATTCCAAAGAAAGAGATAAATTGATTTTATCAGTTGACCCTGAAAAAATATTACACTTAAAAGAAGTCAACCCTAATTTCAAAAACAATCAACATCTATTCGGGGAGTCAAGATATGCAGGTAATTACAGGAATATTGAAAGCATTATTGAGGGCTATGGTGCAAAAGTAAACCTATACAAAGATGGACCACAATTGATCATAACAGGCAAACCTCAAGGTGAATTTGCAGCCACTTCAACAAAAGAGAATATAAATGTTGTTCATGAAGCAATGAAAAAGTACGGAATGTCTAAAGGCAAAAGGCGCAATTTAATTACCGATGTTCCTTTAGATGTCTTTAATGCTAGCCTGAATGTGCGACAAATGGAAATATTGCCTAATAATGCATCTGACTTTGACAGGCTGTGTGATTCGCAAGGTATAAATAGTAAGATATTTTCAAAAGATACGAAGTTTGATGATGCAGAGTCGGCAATCTCGGACTTTTACAATAATCCTTTCAGGTCTGAGATTGATGGTATAACAAGGGATTTTCAAACCTATCTACAAAGATGGTGGCCTGATTTAGATGATTTAAAGCCTAATTATTCTCAGATTTCAGAAATAGTCAAGGCCAATAATCAAGAAAATGAAAGACTTTTAAAAGATGCAGAAAAAGGACTAATAACCAGAAACGAGTATCTGGAAAAGATTGGACAAAAGCCAAGAACAGATAAAGAATTTAATGAGCTGTTTTTCTTGACAACAACAGGATGGGTCCCATTAACCAATAATTTACAAAATGAAGCGTAAAAAGTTTGACAAAAAAGAATTGCAAAAGCTTAAAGAGAAAAAGCAAAAGTACGTTAACGATA
Organism: Chlorobiota bacterium; assembly: GCA_030632095.1. Taxonomy (GTDB): domain Bacteria; phylum Bacteroidota; class Bacteroidia; order Bacteroidales; family B39-G9; genus JAADFW01. The sequence goes on along the minus strand of DAOVJU010000016.1, from coordinate 9,561 downwards.
AGAAATTAATTAAAAAATAGCATTATGTTATTTGATAAATCAAAATTTGCCACTAAAAAAGAAATGTTTGCTTTTATTGTGCAAAATAAAGCTGAGTTAATTGCACAAAAGAAATCTATTATTAAACATGCTGATGGATTCGAATTTTCAGGCGCTGCAAATATTATTTATAATAAAAAAGTAGCATACAAAACTAATGAGCCGATTGAAAACCCAGCAAATGATTTGAACGTGTTAGCCGTAATCAATACAACTAACTGGTTAGATGGTCATGATGATGTTCATATACCAGGATTATGGACTAAAAGTCTGCAAGAGAATAAAAGCATTATGCATGTTCAGGAACATAAATCTAATGAATTTAGTAAAATTATATCTTCAGGCAGCGATTTAAAAGTTTCGGCAATTGATACAACATGGAAAGAGTTGGGCTACGATATAGAGGGAACAACGCAGGCATTAATGTTTGATAGCACTGTTAGAAAAAGCAGGAATAAGTATATGCATGATCAGTATGCAAAGGGTTTTGTTACAAATCATAGCGTTGGTATGAGATATGTGAAGCTTACTTTTTGCTGTGATGATTCTGATTTTGGAGCTGAATTTGAAGCATGGGAAAAATACTTTCCAGAGGTTGCAAATAAAGAAACAGCAGAGGATAATGGCTATTTTTGGGCAGTTACTGAGGCTAAATTAATCGAGGGTTCGGCTGTTCCAGCTGGTAGTAATACAATGACGCCGACCCTTGAAAATGGTGGTGGTAATGAAAATGAAGAAATTCAAGAAGCAATAGAAGAATCAGAAATAAAAAATTATGAGCCGCTAATTAAGGCACTCGACAAATATCCAGAGCCGGAGAAATCCACTCTATATAATAATTTAGTTAATAGTACAATTAAAAACTTATAAAATTTAGAAAAATGAAAAAAACTAATTTAATATTATCAATACTATTCTTCGCCCTGTTAGGCACAGTGTTAAGTTTAGGTATAGAAATACAGCCAGTATATGGCTTGCTATTGTCTGTTGCTGCATTTTTACCTATGCCGACTGGTGTTTTTGGTATGAGTTATGTCCCTAACACTAAGTTGACCGATAAGGAAAATGCAGAACTTGAATTAATTTACAAATTTGATGAGCGGATAAAAAAAGCAAACACAGAATTTAATAGAGGACTTATCAATGAGGAGGGTTTAAAATTAAAACTAGAGCCAATTGAGATTGCCTTAAAAGAATTAAAAGAAAACGGTCTTAATACTAAATTCGAGGATTTCGAAAAGAATTTTACTAAGTCTTTTAATGATCTTGCGACCACGGTTGAGAAAATCAAAGAGCAAAAAGATTCTAATAATAAAGAAGGCTTTGCAACTGCTTTAAAAGCTTCATGGGAAGGTATAAAGGACAAATTTAAAGATGATCCTAACCTCAAAACTGCAACAATTACAGTTAAGGCATTACCATTAACCACCGGAACATGGGCAGGTTCAACAAACTACCCATTTTTAAGAGACGATCAAGAAGAGGGTATCACAAACGAACCAAGAAGCCCGCAGACATTCAATGCTGATGTGCCAACAGGACAGCCAATTGCTGCAAATTCCGACACATGGACATGGATTGAAAGGAGTACCATTGTCGATAATACAGGAATGGTTGCCGAAAACGGAACGTTTGGAACTGTTGAGGTTGCTTATTTGAAAAATGAAACTAAGGTTAGAAAGATAGGTAACTATACAAAGATTACCAGAGAAATGGTAGAAGATTGGGATGAGTTTTTAGAGGCTGTTAATGAGCTAGTTGCAACCTTAGATAATGAAAAACTTAACTTTCAATTATTTAATGGTGATGGAACTGGTATTAATTTATCCGGGATAAAAATTAACTCAGTTGAGTTTGATGCTGGTGGAAAAGAGTTTACAGTACCTGATATATTTGGAGTCATTAAAACATCAATTACTCAAATCCTAATCAATGGTCTCACCAAATGGATGCCAAATAAAATATATATGCATCCTGCCGATGTTAATGAACAAGCATTAAGTAAAGATTCTACAGGTAATTATGTATTTCCACCTTTTATTTTGCCTGATGGTATGGCAGTAAAAGGTATTCCGGTAACTGAAACTACTGATATTGATTCTGGATTCTTTGAAGTATGCGATATAACCAGGGCAAGAAAACGGTTTAAGCGTGAATTAGAGCTAAGAATTTGGGAACAAAATGAAGATGATGCTATTAATGATAGATTAACCATCACGGGATCATTAAGACTTGCATTCAGGATTAAAGACCTTGAAAAGCCAGCCTTTGTTTATGATTCATTTGATGCAGCAATTGCTATAATGACTGATACACCCGCTGCATTAGCAATGATAATTGCAGTTACTACCGGAATGGCTCAAAATGGTATCGGTGATGCTTCTAAATTGACTATTAATCTGCTTGCAAAAGCAGGTGTAACTAGCTTAACAGCTGCAACATTGCCTGATTATAAAACTGATGTAGCCGCCGCTGCTTCTATTGCTGATTTAGCAGCTCTACAGGTTATAATTGATGCTGCATAATAATTTAATTTAATATTAACATGGAAGGGGTTTGCACCCTTTCCTTTTAAAATTTAACAAAATGTCAAAAAAAAATATGATTAAAGTCGTAATTACAAAACTTGGTGAGCAAAAACTTACTAGAATAACTGATGTGGTAAGTGAAGACGAAACAAACAAGGTTGTCCCAAAGTGTGGGCAATCTCATCTGTTTACTGAAAAAACTGGAAATTCACTTATAGCCAAAAAGTATGGCAAAAAGTGTGAAACACCTAAGAAATAAATATTAAATATATGGCAACTCCTGAATTATTTGAACCTAAATTAATAAGATTACTGAAAGAGTTCTGGCAGGCTATTACTATTGTTGGAGAGTCTGGCGAATCTGCAAGGGTAATTAATGGAGGTTTAGATGTAAACATTCAAGATCAGTCAACTCCTTCAATCGAACATTTTATGTATCAGGAGTTGGCCGATGTTGTTATCATAGGTACACCAACAAAAGGAACTAATATATTGACTTTACAGGCAGCTCACGGATTTGGTGCACCTGTTGCACCAAATAAGGATTACTTAAATATTCATTATGTAGACAATGATCTGCCCGGCTTTGTTGGAACAAGATTTAATCAATTTGCTGTAGTGGCTGTTGTTGGTAACAATATCTCAATAACCCCTCCATTGCCTTATGATTTAGATCCCTCAAAGGTAGAGACATCAAAAAGGGTAAATGTGAATATGGGTATAGATGGAGGAACTCTTGCAAGTCCTATAAAGTTCGAAACTAGACCACCAAACGGGTTAATGTGGGATTTAACAAGATTTATAGGTGACATGATATTAGATTCTGGCGGAGATGATGGTAAGTTTGGAAATATTACAGCTTTGACAAATGGCATTTATTTTGGTTTTGAAGGGGATAATTTTACTGAATATCAACTGGCTATTTTTGACAATGGTGGTTGGAGATCATCTGCTTATGATGTTGAATTTACTACTAGATCTGGAGGCGGCGGTGATTTCGGTATGGCTATAAGAAAAACAAGTGCAGGACAAGACAAATTGGGTGTTGCAATTAGGCTCGATGGTACATCAAATGATACTTTTGTAAAGTATTTGCAAGACCAATTAGGTTTATTATTAAGATATAGGATCAAAATAATGGGACATGTAGTAGAATAAAAAATTATGGCAACAATAATTGATAGTACATATTTCAAAAATGAATTAACACTACCATCAGATGGTATTGATGTTCAACCCTATATAAATGAGCATGAGCCTGATATACTTGATAAGACATTGGGTGTTGAGCTTGCAGATGAATTTGTTGCTGCTTTAGCTGGTACGCCTGCAACTAAATGGACTGACTTAAGGGATGGAAAAGTTTATGATATTTCTACAACAAAAAAAGGTAGGTATAAGGGTATAAAATTAATAATTGCTGATTATGTTTTTGATAAAATAATAGCAGATAAGCAAGGCGAAGCCACAAGTTCGGGCGTAAAGTCTGGACTTTCTGAAAATGCAGATAAAACAAGTCCTAGATACAAGCAAGTTTTTGCTCAAAACGATATGGTAGACAGGATTGCTGTGATGGATGATTTTATAAATGTAACAAATGACGATACAGCAGATACATATCCAAACTATTTACCAACAATAATTGAAAAAGACAACATTTATAATATCTAATGAAAAAAGATTTACAAATATCAACAGAAATTCAAGACATTGTTACGGCCTTAACAGTTGTATTCGCAATTAGTTCTATTGGTGAATCTGAAGGTGTTAGTACTATAAACACCAATTCTGTGACTATTTTTGATGATATGAGTAAGGTTGTGGTTTTGCAAAACGGCATGATTGTCACAATTAATGATATTAATTATCCAGTTTCCAATGTTGTTAATTTGCCGGATGGTAAAAGTTTTGATATTGCGGCAATAAATTTAACTGCTACAGAGTGGAATGTGGCAGCAGATTTTCAAACAGGGTCAAGGGTCGAGGTTAATAATATAATAAGCTCAAGTTCGGGAAGTCTTAATAGATTTCCTCTTATTTGGTTGTTGCCAACAACAAATGAAGATTTTGATCAGGAATTGTTAGATTTTACAGCAACAGTTAATGTGGTTTTTGTGTATAAATCAAATGCAACAGATCGAACAACAAAAAGGATTGAAAATAATTTTGAACCGATAATACAGCCATTACTTTCTTTATTTAATTTATGGTTGCAAAGTTCTGATTTTTGTCATGTATACGAGTTTTTCGGACATGGTAAGCCGATTGATTTTGGAAAGTCAAACTTTCCATTTTACGGAACATCTGATCACAAAAAACAGGTAATAACGAGTGTTTCAACAGACGCAATAGAAGTAAATTACGATTTAAATTTTAAAAAACAATTTGATTAATATTAACAATAAATTTAGAAAAATGAAAACAACAAACTTAATTTTATCAGTGCTATTTTTTGCCGTACTGGGTACGGTATTGAGTTTAGCAATCAATATCGAACCATTATTTGGTTTGTTATTGTCAGGTATTGGATTTTTACCATTAATGCCTTTTGGCGTTTTAGGAATGGGGCTAGATGCGGGTAGCGAAAATGTTACTTCTTTAGCTGGGGAGCAAACAGCACCCTCAGATATAGGATTCCCGGTCGGCGCAGTATTAGTACCCAAAGGGGCTGAATTTGCCACAGATGAACTAGCATTAGTTCTTGCTAATTGGTTAAACAATATTAATAGTACAGACGGTGTCAGATGGAGAGTATTACCTTTTGAATACAATGTAGAGCCAACAAAAGAAGATGATCAATATGTGCCATCTTCAACAGGGAATGTTCGTTTTGCAGTAGCTGGAAAAACAACTGTTAATTATTTTATTACTGTAACACCTTTTGTAAAATCTCAATTAAACAACCTTAACGGTATTAAATGGGATATATATATTTTAACATCTAATGGCTTTATAGTTGGTACTTCCGATGACGGGATAAAATTTCAACCTCAGCAATTACAAAACTTTAGGGTAGAAGGTGAAGTTTTAGTTGATTTAGTTAATATGGTTAAGATTGTTTGGACTTATGCCGATCCTGAAGAGGACAATTCACGACCTTCATTCTTACAACCGAAAAAGGAAGGGACTCCTGCAATTTGGAATATTAAAAAATCACTTAAAGACCCGAAGGCGATCAGAAGCGTAATATCTAGCGCATCAACATCTGGGTTTACTATTGTTTTGACTGGATATGATAATGTGCCACTAGAAGGTGCCGCAAAAGAAGATGTGATCGTGAAAGCTGTATCCGATGGAGCATTAACTGCATTGGATTCATTAACCGAAAATCCAGCCGTACCCGGTGAATATGCAGCATTAGCAACAATAGCGGCAGCGGATTATCTTATAGGTGCTGCACCTGTGGGAACAACCAGCGCAACAGACGGATGGGCAGGCTTAGAGAGTGATTTACAAGCAGAAACAATAGCTTAAAATAAAATTATGGGAAAAACTTATGATCAAAAAAAAGATGGTTATGCAAAAGCAAATAAAATCATCAAAGATGCGTATAAAAAAGCGCAAGATGCAAAAAACCTGAAGGGGAAAACCCAAAAGAATAAGTAATTAAATAGGGGTGTGAGTGTAATATTTGCACCCCTTTTTTAAAGATATGGAGTTCAAAAGTTTTACCGATGTAAAAAAGCTTTTCAAATTCTCTATTCCGGATATGATTAATGAAATCATGCTGGAGTTGAGTACTGATATTATTGAATTAAATCAAGCAGAACAATTAAGTGAGGGAGTTGATGCATTAGATCAAAGAATTAAAACTATTTCTGCTGAAGAGCAAGGTGATGGTGAAGTTTATAGTGCTTTTGCAATTCAAGAAAGGCAAGCAAAAGGGTTACAAACCGATAATGTAGATTTGAATTTTACTGGTGAATTTTGGAAAACTTTCAAGGTAATAAAAGTAAGCAAAGGATGGAAAATTCAGGCTAACTTTAATATTCATGGTGAAGATATACGTGAAAATTTTGATAGTAATTTTGATTTCACAGGGCTGACACCTGACAATTTAGATTTCTTGGTTAATCAATTATTACTACCTAAGTTAGAGAAAAAGATTAAAGCAAAACTAGGGATATGAAATTTAGAGTATTTATAAGATTATTGTGTTTAAAAAGCTCTTGGCAAACAGTAATGGAGTTAATTTATATTTGGTACATAAAGAAGTATATAAAATATTATACTCATATTGACTATTTGCCATTATTCAATTTTGCTGAAATTATGAAAGGTAAACTTGAATATTTATTTGCTGGTAAAAAAAGAAGAGTTCCGCGGATATATTTTGCAAAAGTTTTTGAAAAGATGAATTACCAATTTAAGCATCTGGATAATTCAAATGCAAGGGATAAAGCAGATCTGGCAGAATATGAATTTTTATATGTTTCTGCAACTAATAAAATAGATTATTATTTCAATAAAAATGAATTTAACACATTAAAAGCAAAAATTAAAAAGAAAAAAAGCTCCCCTTTTGATTTAGATAATTTCACAGACTATATTGAAAGGACTTATAATTTAGCTCCAGGTGCTATTGATGCAAAAAAAATAAGTACTGCAAAAGCATTCGGGAATTATCAAAAAGCAATTAAGCAAAATACAGATTCTAAGCTAAAAAAAGTATCGTAATGACGATAATAAAAAGTAAGGACGTAATAGAAGTTAATAAAATCACTAAAGACTTAAAGAAAGTTCGTGATGGAATTGATGCATTAACTAAATCTACAAATTTGCTAGTGGATTCTTTGCAGTCAGTTAAAAAAACAAGTGACGGAGCAGAGGCTAAAAAACTTACTGAGGGTACTAAAAAATTAACAGATGCCACAAAAAAACTTAAAAAAGCAAAATCAGATGAGCAAATAGTTGCGGAAAAATTAGTCAAGCAACATAAGAAATTAACCCAAACCTATACACCTCAAGCCAAGGCATTAGAAATATTAAAACAAAAGACATTACTGCAAAATAAAGCACTTAGAGAACAGGCGAAAGCTCAATTAGGTGTTAAGAAATCATCAAACGGATTAATTGCTTCTTTCAAAACGATGGGTAAGCAATTGGCTGGAGGTTTGGGATTAACTGCACTATTCGCCTTGTTTGTTGGTGCAATAAAGAAAGCGGCTGAAAGAATAACTACATTAAATAAATTAACGAGACAATTAAAAGGCACATTTGATATAACCACTAAAGAGGCCAAAAGACTTGCTGCTCAAATCAATGCAATAGCCAATAATTTCGAAGATGTGGATTCAAAAAATCTACAAATTTCACTTACTGCAATTGTAAAAACATTCAAAGAATTAAGTGAGCAGGAGGCTCTTGATTTAATTCGCGAGGGCTTTCAAAAAGGTTCAAATAATTCAGGAGAATTTCTGGATATATTAAAAGAATACCCCGGATTCTTTAAAAAGGCTGGCTTGTCTGCAAATGAAATGTTTGCTATTATTAATCAGCAAGTTAAAGAGGGTGTATATTCAGACAAAGGGGTTGATGCAATAAAAGAAGCAACAATTTCATTAACCGAAAATACTAAAATTGTTAAAGATGCATTAAGGCCGCTTGGCGAAAGTGTTAATTTGCAAATTAGACAAAAAGTTGAGGCTGGAAAAGCGTTTGAAGCTATGCAATTAATATCAAGCGAAATGCGAAAGCTTGGTGAGAATAGTATGGAGGCTCAAACAATAATGGCTGATGTTTTTAAAGGTGCTGGTGAAGATAGCGAAGCGTTTGTTAGGAATTTGGATAATGTAACACTTTCTCTTAATGACGTTGCAAAACAAACTTCAGTAACATCAGATGCAAATTTAAGGCTTTCTACATCATATAATAATTTTTTACTTTCAGTTGAAGATGGTAGTGGAATAATAAGCCAAGCTATTGCAGGCATCACAGATATAGGTTCTGAATTTTTAGAAACTGCTCGTATATTTAATGAAACTGATCTTACCAATAAGCTTAAAATAATGGCTAATGCTACTTTAGCATTAATGGAAAAAGCATTTTTACCATTGGTAAGTATTTTAAGAACTTTAGGATTAGAAATCCCAGAGTTCAGATTTGAAATAGAAAACACATCAGAGACATTGCGGAAATTAAAACTACAACAATCCGGGGTAATTGAAAAATCTGATATACTGGTTCGGTTAACAAAAGAACAAAAAGAAGCACTTGAAAAACAAACAGAAGCACTAAAAAGAGATTCAAAGGCAAAAGAGAAATCAAAAAAAGAAGCCGAAAAATTAGCAGAAAAAGAAAAAAACCTAAATGAAGAGTGGGCAAAATTAACCCCTATACAGCAGAGAATTAAATTATTACAAAATGAAGAGACAGCTTTAAAAAATATCAGAGAAGAAACTAAATTATTAGATAAATTATTAAGAGCGCAAAGAGGTCGTGAAACTGGTTTAGTTGACGAAATAGTAGATACAAAAGGAATAAATGAAATAATCCTATCTGATAAACAAAAGTTAGAAGATGATATAGCAGTAATAGAAGATAATGCAAGGGCTAGTAAAAAAGAAAAAGATGAAGAGGCATGGGAAGATACGCTTGAAAGGGCTAGGGTAAGCGGCGAAGCAGAGGCGGCTATATTAGAACAGATCGAAACATCTGCTCTTCAATTAGCAAGTGATATATTCTCAACTTTTCAAGATGAAAAATTACAAAAAATAATAAATGCTAATGAGGCAGAAATAGAATCCTTATTGTTAAAATTTGATACTCAGGCAATTGCAGAAAATAGGGCAGCAGAGGATAGCTTGAACATTCTGAAACAGCAACTAGCAGACGGGTTAATATCTGAACAGCAATTTATAGTACAAAAACGAGCATTAGAAGACAGTCAAAGAGCATCAAAATTAAACGCTGAAGGGGAACTGTCTGCTAAAATTACAGCAATTGAAAATGAGGGAAGAATTGCAGCCGCCAAAGCTGAAAAGAAAAAAGCATT
>DAOVJU010000114.1 GCA_030632095.1 Chlorobiota bacterium | reverse complement strand
TGTGAATTCATCACATCATCATATTCTAACAATCGCTTACGGATACCAAAGTTATTTTCCTCGACCTTTTTCTGTGCCCTTTCTATAGAGTTTGAGATCATTGAATGTTGGATTACTTCCCCATCCTGAAGTCCCATACGGTCCATTAACCGGGCAATCCGGTCAGAGCCAAATAAGCGCATTAAATCATCTTCAAGCGATACAAAGAATTGTGACGAACCCGGATCACCCTGCCGGCCTGAACGCCCTCTAAGCTGCCTGTCGACACGGCGTGATTCATGCCTTTCGGTACCAATAATTGCCAGTCCGCCAACATCTTTAACTTTTTGAGACAATTTAATATCTGTTCCACGGCCGGCCATGTTTGTAGCAATTGTTACTATTCCTTCTTTACCTGCTTCAGCAACAATATCTGCTTCACGCTGGTGCAACTTTGCATTTAAGACGTTATGCTTAATCTTCTTGATTTTTAACATTCTGCTTAAAAGCTCCGATATTTCGACAGAAGTAGTACCAACTAAAATAGGTCTGCCCTGATTTACAAGATCAACTATCTCCTCGCTAACAGCACTGTATTTCTCACGTTTGGTCTTGTAAACCAAGTCATTTCTATCATCACGAATAATAGAAACATTGGTTGGAATTACAACTACATCAAGTTTATAAATATTCCATAATTCACCTGCTTCGGTTTCAGCCGTTCCTGTCATACCGGCTAATTTGTTATACATTCTGAAATAATTCTGTAATGTAATTGTTGCAAATGTTTGTGTAGCTGCTTCAACTTTTACATTTTCCTTTGCTTCAATTGCCTGGTGCAAACCATCTGAATAACGACGCCCTTCCATTATCCTGCCGGTTTGTTCATCAACTATCTTAACTTTGTTGTCCATCAAAACATACTCTACATCATTTTCGAAGAGTGCATATGCTTTTAGTAACTGGTTAATGGTATGTACCCGCTCCGATTTAATTGCATAATCTGTTAATAATTTATCTTTCTTGGCAAGCCTTTTCGATGCATCCATTTCTTGTTTTTCCAGTTCTGCAATTTCACCTCCAATATCAGGTAAAATGAAGAAGTATGGGTCATCAGAATCCGTTGTGATAAGATCTATACCTTTATCTGTTAGTTCAATAGAATTGTTTTTTTCATCAATAACAAAGAACAAATCATCCGTAACAATATGCATGTTCTTGTTATTATCCTGCATATAAAAATTTTCTGTTTTTAGCAACAGCGATTTTATTCCCTCTTCACTTAGATATTTTATAATGGCCTTATTCTTTGGCAAGCCTTTAAACGCTCTAACAAGTGATAATCCTCCTTTTTCTTTATCACCTTCACTAATTAGCTTTTTAGCGTCTGCCAATACTTTAGTTACCAAATTTCTCTGTACAGTATATAAATTCTGAACTTTAGGCTTTAATTCATCAAAAAGCTGGTTTTCACCCCTGGGAACAGGGCCGGAAATAATTAATGGAGTTCTTGCATCATCAATCAAAACGGAGTCAACCTCATCTACTATTGAATAATTATGTGGCCTTTGAACTAGATCCTGAGGATTTATTGCCATATTATCGCGAAGATAATCGAAACCAAATTCATTGTTTGTACCAAATGTGACATCGGCCATATATGCTTTGCGCCTTTCTTCTGAATTTGGCTGATGTTTGTCAATACAATCCACAGAAAGTCCATGAAACTCGTATATTGGCCCCATCCATTCAGAGTCACGTTTTGCCAGGTAGTCATTAACTGTAACAATGTGTACTCCTCTATGTGTCAAGGCATTTAAAAATACCGGTAAAGTAGCTACTAATGTTTTACCTTCACCTGTTGCCATCTCCGCTATTTTACCCTGGTGTAAAACAACTCCACCAACAAGCTGAACATCGTAATGGACCATGTCCCATGTAATTTCATTACCTCCGGCAATCCAGGTGTTACTATAATGTGCCTTATCGCCTTTTATTATGATAGAATCCCGGATTGCTGAAAGATCACGGTCAAAATCAGTTGCTGTAACTACTACTTCTTTATTTTCCTTAAACCTTAGTGCTGTTTCTTTAACTACTGAGAAAGCTTCCGGTAAAATTTCATTTAGAACTTGCTCAAGCTTTTCATTTATATCCTTATTTAACTTATCAATTCTATTATACAATTTTTCACGTTCTTCAATATCTAAATCCTCGTTCTCTAATTGTTGTTTTAATTCATCAATCTGAGTTTGCTCTTCTTTTATGTATTCCTGAATTCTTTCCTCAAGTTGTATAGATTTTGATCGTAGTTCATCATTACTCAATCCTTCTATTGTTGGATATACACTCTTTATTTCCTCAACAAATGGAGTTAATTCCTTAATATCGCGGTCTGACTTCGTACCGAAGAACTTGCTTATAATATTATTAACCAAAGCCATGTTTTATTTTTATATTTTATATTACATTTTAGGTTCTACTGTTATTTCAATGGAAATGAGTAAATGCATAAATGATTAAATGCGTAAATGTTATTTAATTTATTCCTGGACGATGAGCTTTTAGCTTTTGTCATTCAATCATTTTATCATTACACATTAAGTTCGCAATAAAACCATACTTTATAGAACCTGCAAATTAACTTATTTTTGTTAGAAATATTTTGATTAGCTTAAATAATTCCTAAAGTTTTGGTGAGCTTGTTAACAAAATAATCAAATCACCAGATAATATGTAAAATATTTATAGAATTATTTGAATATGATATATAGTTTGAAAATCCGGAAAAATATGCTTTTATGACATGTTATTGAAAACATTAGCTATCATTTCCATATAATTGGATCCATAGTTTATCAAAAGCCATGAATATAATGCAAGCAATTCTTCTTTAGTGAGCCACTTAATTGATTTTTCGAGCTCTTTTCGAAATAATTTTGGACTATAACTCACTTTATTTAAGATTTTTTTTTGATGTTCTAACATATATTGATAAATGGAAATTAATCTTATAATAACATAAGACGAACAATAATTGAAAACGTTTACAGTAAAGATTTATTTTTTACATATATTTTTTCTTTAAAAAAGTTATTAACAATTATTACTCTTATTGTAATTAAATTTATCCTATTAATATCAGCCGAAATAATTTCTTTAACTTTAACATATTGAGATATCTTAATTAAATTATAGTCGAGATATTATCACATTGTGAATCAATAAATTAAAATTAATAATGGATGAAACGCATTATACAAAATATTTTTATTACACTTTTTATCGTTCAAATATCGTGTATACAAGCTCAAAAAATCAATGGTAGATTTGACGATTTTCAAGATTTAGTTTCACTTATTGAAGTTCCGTTCACTATGCCGGATGGCACAGAATTAATGACTAATATTTATCTTCCTGTTACAAGAGATTCTTTGGTCATTGATTTTGAGATGACAGGTTTCGGAACTGTTTCATTGGAAGTAATTCAAAAAGGGGTGCAATATATAATTTATGATAGCATCAACGGTGATGTTAATGAAAATCCATACCAGCTTCCTGTTATTTTCACAAGAACTCCCTATGATAAAAACAGTAATGGAGATATTGAAACTTTATTTGCATTGTTGGGATATGCTTATGCAATTCAAGATACGCGTGGACGATATGCTTCAGAAGGTGTTTATTTACCCTTGTATAGCGATGCCTGGAATAAAAATCCATATCATCCAAATATTGGACATATTATGGATATTACTGATTTATCCGATCCGATTAATGGCAATAAACATGAAGATGGTATTAACAGCATTAATTTTCTTTTAGATAGTTTATATAGGATTTATCAATCGGATACTTTTAAAACATGCAATGGTGCAATAGGAATGATAGGAGCTTCTGCTCTTGGAAATACGCAATATCAAGCTGCATCTGCGCAAAAAATTAATCCGGATGAACCTGGTTTAAAATGCTTATTTCCAATTGTTGCAACCAATGAGAACTATCATTCAACAGGATTTCATAATGGCGTTTACAGGCAATCATTAATTAACGGCTGGCTTGAAGGTCAAATAGAAGATTTGGATGAAGATCTGATAGATATTGATACCTCTCTTTCAAATAATATCCATACACCGGCCGATTATGGTTTAAACACAATTCAAGATGTGTTAAAACTAGCTATAAATCATTTTACTGTTTATTCTTATAATGGATTAAGCCCTGCATATTTTCCCAACTCAATTATAAGACAGGACTTTGATGCATCGATGGCTGCTGTAAATGAATTTGGTGAAGGTGATTCATTAGGGCAATATAGCCGATATACAAATATGGAACTTCCAATTTACCATCTGACAGGTTGGTGGGATATTTTTATAAACGGCCAAATTGACACTTATAATTTCTTAATGAAGAACATAAGTGATGATTATGATCATAAAAGCCTGCAAAAATTAATTATTGGCCCATGGGCACATCAAACTGTTGGTCAGCAAACTACAGGAGATATTACTTATAAAAAAAATGTAAATGACTTTATTATTGATTTTGGAAATATTGTAGGCCAGAATGGTTCTATTGCAATGAATCAGCTTTTAAATACCGATATCATGCAGTGGTTCAGGTATAACTTAAACAATGCAACAAATATAAATGTTGGCGAACCAAAAGTGATATTAACAGAAAGTGATAGATGGCAAAATCTTACAGATGTAATGGAGATCAGATTTCCTTCTAGCGATTATATAATTTCTTTTAACGAGTTCATAAACTTTTTAGGCGGTGAATCAGGGCTTCCTGAGATGGAAATGGAATTAAGGGTAATTGATACAGTTACAACAAATTATTTTGATATTCCACCACTTGATGAACCCATGTTAGATTTGGATGAACCTTTAAATTCAAATGAATTAACTAATTTTAAAGATATACCAAATGTCAGGTTTTATGTTCCCGGCCCAATTGAAGATGGCATCCCAGAAAATGAATTTGCAGGCAACTATTGGATGGAAAGGGATTCATTTCCATTTATTAATGATATTGTGCAAACCAAAATTTTCTTGCATGCGAATGGAATTATTGATCAGGCAAAACCAGAAACCGATGAAGGACACCGATCTTATTTGACTGATCCGGATGATCCGGTTATTACAGTTGGTGGAGCTAATATGATCGTGGAAAATCCAAATGGCATTGGTAAAAGCCAGGGACAAATTGACCTGGCAAACCCTGATTATGCCCCATTTACAATGAACAGAGAAGGTGTAATTTCTTTTGAATCTGCAGAAATTGAAGATTCATTATCAATTATAGGAATACCTGTAGCTACACTATATACATCCTGTGAACCAGTAGATTCAACTTTAAAATATACTGACACCGATTACTTTGTACGGATACTGGATGTTTATCCTGACGTTAGAGAATTATTTGTTGTAGGCGGAGCTGTAAATGCCCGGGCCAGGGAATATGCAAAAAGCCTGGTAAACGGTATTGATAATATTAATATTCCTTTCGAAAATATTAAAATAAACAGGATCTATGAGTATAAATTTAAGTTACTCCCTATTGCCTATACTTTTGGAAAAGGACATAAAATAAAAATCCTGATTAGTAGCAGTAACTATCCACGATATCAGGTTAATCCCAATATTCCTATTAACAACAATGAGTTTTTCAGGAGAGAGCCTGGAGACGAACAAACCTACAACTATGATGGAGTAGATATAACACCAAGAACTGTTATGCACAAAATTGCATTTTCAGAAGCATATCCTACTCATATTGATTTTCCGGTTTATGGGAATAATCAAATTTCCAGTTCGCAAGAATCCCATGCAGTAACACAGTACCCACATTTCACTTTATTTCCAAACCCAATGAATGATTACGTTACTTGTATAAGCGATAGCAAAGAAGAATTTTGTATCGAAATTTATGAAGTTACCGGTAAATTGATCAGAAGAAGTGGTTATCATTTAAAACACAAGTTATCCATAAATTTAAATCCTGGAGTTTACATAATAAATATTAAAACAAAAGACCAGAAATACCTGATAACTAAAAAGTTGGTGGTACAATAGGGTTTTATATCAATCTACAAGGTTCAAGATAAACTTCATCCCGGTCTGAGCGAAGCGTCGAGCCGGGATCTCTTTATAAGAGAGACAATATCCTTTTGAATGAGATCCCAGATATTCATTTCGCACCTTCTCCGTAGTAAACTACGAAGGAGAAGCTCCACTCCATTTTTCCGAGATGAAGTGCTTTCATTGAGAGTTTCCGGGTCTTCACTTCGTTTCTCCCGGAATGGGTGCTTATTGGGGGATGAGTCGCTTTTTTTAACAATTTTCTAAATATCTTTTAATCATTGAAATAAACTCTTGCATTTCATTAAACATCTCAATAACAATCTCCTTTTCAAATTCAACAAATGTATCATAATCTCCTTTAGTTCGCCGATTAAAAGCTTTGTTGATTATTTTACCATATTTAGAATCTATTAAACCCTCATGGATGAAGTTCTTGTTGAACCAACCGATAAGTTGTGCGTGTTTAGATGTTTCAAATTGATTTGCTAATCCTAACGCTAAAAGTGAATAGAACATGCCATAATATATCCGGTTAACTGCTGATCTTAACCTTTTGTTCTCAATAAGTAGCTGAACATCTAAAATTGTTTCTTCTGCTTGTTCTAACCGATATTTGATTAAGCTGTTTTTATCACTGTTCTCCATAATCATGCATATATCCCTAATTTAATAGCATTTACAAAAATAGATTGTCTCCCTCGAATAGAGGTCAACTCATTAATTGATATCAAATGAACATCTAAAAGGATATTGTATTTTAAATCAATATCATAGCATAAATCAAGGATTTGATTTTCGTCTTTACCAGAATAATCATTATCTAAAACAATTAAAACATCATAATCAGAGTATTTTTTAGAATCTCCACGAGCCTGAGAACCAAACAAAATAACATCCTTTATAGTTTTGTCATAGTTATTAAGCAAATGACTTTTTAAGTCAGTCAAAATTATTGTATTATCTGGCATTATCCTTTTTTTTTTATAAAAGTACAAAAATTGTGTGCATAATTCAACCAACCAGGTTCCTGCATAATTTAAACTGTGAGGTTATTGGATGAAATCCCTTATCTATCGCCTGGAATAACATACTATTTTGAATGAGTTTCCGGATATTCATTCTGCTCCTTCTCCATAGTAAACTACGAAGGAGAAGCTGCGCTTTATACCGAATTCGGTACTTCTGGGATGAAGTGCAATTTTTGAGAGTTCCCGGGTCTTCACTTCGTTTCTCCCGTAATGAGTGCTATATTTTAAAATAACTATGCAATTTTTCGATATCGCCAGGTGGCCAGACTTAACATGATAATTCCATAAATAACCAGTGCATAAAAATCTTTGATAATATCGCTAAACACTGATCCTTTCAATAATATCATCCGCAATATCCTGATGAAATAAACCAAAGGATTTATTCTGTCTAACTCAATTGCCCATTTTGGCATACTTTCAATTGGTGTAAACAATCCGCTCATCATAATAAAAATGATCATGAAAAAGAAAGAAACAAACATAGCTTGTTGCTGGGTATTAGTAAGTGTAGATATAAACAAACCAAAACCTAATACAACCAATAAATATGAAACTGTTATTCCAAAAACTAGCCATAAGCTTCCAACAATTGGAATATCAAAGAGTACTTTCCCGAGCAAAAGGCCAAATGCCATGTCAAACAATGCAATTGCAAGAAACGGAATCAGTTTTCCAATTATAAACTGGTATTTCTTAATGGGCGTAACATTTATTTGTTCAATGGTCCCTATTTCTTTTTCACGCACAATATTCATAGCGCTAAGAAACATACCAATTATGGTAACAAGTAAAACCAGAATTCCGGGAACCATGAAATTCTTATAATTCAGGTCAGGATTAAACCAGTAAGAATATGTTAAATTGATACTTTTAAAATTTAAAAGAGATTTATTGGGAATAGTTACTAATTCAGGCACAATATTTCGATTAAATTCACTTATGATAGAATTAGCATAAGCATTAGTCAGTCCGGCAACCATTCCGTTTATTGCATTTATTGAGAGTTGAAGGTTTACATTTCCTTCAGTTATCAATTTGTTTTCAAAATCTTCAGGAATATTAAGAATAATGGTTGCCTCATCAGCTGTAACATTTTCATATGCCTTTTCAGTTGAAAAAGTGAAATCTTTAACCAGGAAGAAAGGTGAACTATCAAACTTACTGGCCAGTTTTCTTGAAGTTTGTGATAAATCATTGTCAACAACAACCATCTTAATGTTCTTAATTTCCAGTGTTGCAGCATGAACAAGAATTAATAACTGAACAACAGGTACAACAAATATTATAGGTAACATCATTCTATTCCTGGATATTTGCAGAAATTCTTTTTGAAGTATGAAAAGTATTGTGCGCATCTATGTTAGTTCAAAGTTTCAAGTTAAGTATAGTGTTTTGAGTTACTGGTTGCTAGTTACTGGTTGCTAGTTACTGGTTTCTAGTTTCATTCAAGTCGTACTTTGAATTTCCTGACACTCAGCATTATAAATAAAAATATCATAAATGAAATTACTAATGTTTCCTGCCAAACAAATAGTAAGCCTGTTCCTTTTAACATAATATCCTTTAAGATTATAATAAACCATCTGGGTGGCATAACAAAAGCAATCCATTGAAGTATTATT
>DAOVJU010000399.1 GCA_030632095.1 Chlorobiota bacterium | reverse complement strand
TTGAATTGAATTGTATTTCATAGATTAATGAAATATCTACCAGCTTTTTATAGTTTTCATTGTTCTTAACCGGTAAATATGAATTTGGAAATTTCCGACAAATATCATTTATGCCCGACTCAATAAATATTAATTTCAATTGTTTATGCTCAATTTCTTCTTTGCATATATATTTATATTCTTTGCATACCTTAACAATTATTCTATTTGGCAGGATGTGATGTGTACATAAGGTTTCACTTCTTATATTAATTGAAATCAGTAATAAAAGAATTGTAGTATAATATTTCATGTAATTCATTATTTTCATTTTATGCAAGTTAACAAAATATATAATTCATTGAAAGGTCAATTATTCCGATTAAGCTTTTAATCTTGGGCACTAAAAAATTATTTAACTATATTTGTATAAATTTTGATAAAAGGCCAAAAACTAACTATAAACACTAGATAAACCTTTATGAACTGTATAATAATAGATGATGATCCTTTGTCAAGAAAAGTTCTTGAAGACCTTATTGAGCGAACTGATTTTCTCACTTTAATAAATTCATATTCAAATGCTGTTGATGCTATGAATTCATTTCAGGCTAAAGAAGAAGTGAATTTAATCTTTCTTGATGTGGAAATGCCTGAAATGTCAGGTCTTGAATTTTTAAAAACTATAGAAAATCCACCTCAAATCATTATAGTTTCAGGTCAGGAAAAATATGCACTCGAAGCATTTGAATATGAGGTTGTTGATTACTTATTAAAGCCGGTTACAATTCCAAGATTTTACAAATCAATAAATAAAGCATATAAAAGGTTTACAGAAAAAAAACAGGTAGAAGAAGTAAGAAACGAAATTTTTATCAAAAAGAAAAACGCGACATTAGTCAGGCTTTCGTATGATGATATTTTATGGATTGAAGCATTGGAGAATTATGTTATAGTTAGTACTTATAACGAAAAATATACCATACATTTCACCATGAAAGCAATAACACAAAAACTGCCACAAAGGAAATTTAAGAGAGTTCATCGTTCATATATTGTAAACATTAGTAAAATAAGTGTTATTGAAGACAATTCAGTTATTATAAACATTAAAGCTGGAACAAAGGTTATTCCAATAGGAAAGTCGTATAAAGAGAGATTAATGGAAGACCTTAATTTAATGTCAAAATAAGTATACTGAATCTTAACAGGTTTACGAAAGTAAAACTATTTAGAGTCAGTTATACTCGATAAGCACAAGCTCATTTTTTCGCAAACATGTTTCATATCGGTATAATATTACTTCTTAATGATTTCACAACGGCAGTTGTTCCTGCAATACTTAGCACAAACATCTGAACAACCAATTCAACTAGAAATAGAAAAGGCTGAAGGAATTTATTTATTTGATAATACTGGCAAATCATATATTGATCTAATTTCAGGTATATCAGTTAGTAATATAGGACACAGGCATCCCAAAGTGATCGAAGCTATTCAAAACCAACTTGACAAGTATCTTTACTTAATGGTTTACGGGGAATATATACAAAGTCCACAGGTAAAACTGGCAAAGATGCTTTCAGATCACCTGCCTGGTAATTTAAATAATACTTATTTTGTAAATTCCGGTAGTGAAGCTATCGAAGCAACAATCAAATTAGCAAAACGTTATACAGGAAGGTCAGAAATTATTGCTTGTAAAAATGCATACCATGGAAGCACTAACGGTGCATTAAGCATAATGGGCAATGAAAATCACAAGAGATCTTTCAGGCCACTTCTGCCTGATATAAAATTTATTAACTTTAATGATCTCAATGATGTAAACCAAATCACGAATAAAACTGCCTGCGTAATAATTGAACCAATTCAAGCTGAAGCCGGTGTAATATTACCAGTATCAGATTATCTGAAAAAATTAAGAAGCAAATGTTATAAAACAGGAACCTTGTTAGCCTTTGATGAAGTACAGACAGGCTTTGGCAGAACAGGGTCATTATTTGCTTTTGAACAATATGATGTTATACCTGACGTTATTATAATTGCAAAAGGAATTGCCGGTGGAATGCCGTTGGGTGCTCTTATTTCTTCAAAAGAAATCATGGATTCTTTTAAAACAAATCCTGTGTTGGGACATATTACAACTTTTGGCGGGCATCCTGTAAGTTGTGCGGCAGGTATTGCTTCATTAGAGGTTCTTTTTACGGAAAAACTAATGGAACAGATTGAACAAAAATCATTGTTGTTTAAAGAACTCCTCAAACATGAATTTATTAAATGTATTAGGGGAAAAGGGCTTCTGCTTGCTGTTGAATTGAATGATAAAAAACTGCTGCACCCTATTATTCATAAATTTATTGAAAATGGTATCATAATCGACTGGTTTTTATTTAATGATAATTCATTTAGAATTGCACCTCCACTTACTATTAGTATTACAGAAATAAAGAACGCGTGTAATATAATTATCCAATCTTTAAATGAAGTTAAGATCAAATGTTAAGAGTTGTAATAAATATAATTCTTAGTTCTATCCTTTTTATTTGCTTTTCAGTTTATTCACAGGAAAATAATCCATTTAAAAAGCCCGAAAGTAAAATAAAATCCTGGTTTGATATTATTTCAACCACTAAGGATGATTCTTTAAAACTTGCTTTTAATGACAGTATATTAAATACATTTGACACTATCCTGGTACATACTGATTCTTATTATCATACTTTTTCATCTTTGAATTTCGCAGGTAAAATTATATCTCCTGATGAACTTTTTAGAATAATAAACTGGAATTTGGTTTTTAATGACGGAACATACAAATATTATGGATACATACAATATTATAATAAAAAGGAAATGGAAGTGAAGCTCTTTCCATTAACCGACAAATCAGAGGAAATAATTTCACCAAAACAGGCTTTGCTCACTAATGAAAATTGGTTTGGGGCACTGTATTATAAAATAATTGTGAATAAATATGGTACAAGCACTTTTTATACCCTTTTGGGATGGGATGGAAACAATGATTTTACAAACATCAAATTAATTGAAGTTTTATACTTCACACGCAGCGGGAAACCTAAATTTGGAAAAAACATATTCAAGATAGATAATGAAAAAATGAAGCGGGTTATTTTTGAATATAATAACCGGGCAATATTAACATTACGTTATGATGAATATCTTGATATGATTGTTTATGAGCATTTATCACCAGCCAAACCCTCACAAATTGGCCAGTATAAATTTTATATCCCTGATTTTTCATACGATGGTTTGGAGTTTAAAAATGGAAAATTTATTCACCATGCATCAATTGATGTACATGACAGGCAACAAAAGAACAAAAGAAAATTCAAAGAATTGAATAATAAAAGAAAATCAATTTCATTTTAAAAGATAATTAATTTTTCTTAACTTGCTTCAAACATAATTCGTAAAAAATTATATCAAATGTCAACTAACAACGAAGAATTAATTTACATCTATATTGTTGATGTAGACGAATATCAACAAAAGAAGTTGCGTAGTAAATTTACAGAAGCCAATACTGAATACATTTTGCGGCCGTATTCAAGTGGTGAAAAATTCATGGATAATTTATTATTAAACCCACCTCCTAAAAAAGCGCTTTCAATAGTTATTGTTGATTATAATATAAATCAGAATAACAAGCAAGCAATGAACGGAATGAATGTTTTGTACAAAACTAAAGAACAGCATCCTGAATTCAATGTTATAGTTATTAGTGAATCAAGTGATAATTTCGAATCAATTAAAACAGAGGCTTTAAATGCAGGGGCCACTGCTTTCTTTAAGAAAAATGATAATGTATATCTTCGTGTCAGAAATATAATTAAAGGCATGATTAGTAAAAACTATCTTTCGAAAAAGAAAAAAGTCAGCCATAATGCTATAATTGCATTCATTATTGTTCTCTTTGGAGTCAGCACTTTATTCTTCCTGCTTTTCAAATTATTCCCAAAGCTATTTTATTTTTAATGATTAATAATAAATAGAAAATCTTTAATACTATAAACCTGAGTTCGATATAAAATTAAATTTACAGAAACCAAAGAGAGGGTGAGATTTTGAGAATAAAACTTTAAAGAATAACGAGTTATTTTAAAACATTTTATTCTAAGAAGGTTGCCCTCTATTTGGTTTCCCTTTGGGCA
>DAOVJU010000518.1 GCA_030632095.1 Chlorobiota bacterium | reverse complement strand
AGAATAATTTAAATATGGCGTGCTTTGGTAATAAGTTCCTTTTATTTCTGACCAATTTAACGAATTAATAAGCCCTTTCATATTTGTGTTATTAGACAAATCATTATCATGAAATGCAACTAAGACACTATCCTTTGTCATTTGCACATCTATTTCAGTTCCATCAGCACCAAGGCTCAAACACTTTATTATTGATTCGAAGCTATTCATTGGGTATGTGCTTCCAATACCCATACCTCCATGACCAAGTAAGATAATTTTATTATTGTTTAAATTTATTATTTCGAAATCCTCTTTTTTACATGAAGACACAACAAATAATATTACAAATAATGTTATTAGGTTTTTCATATTTATAATTTTAAAAAGCATATCCAATTGAGATTCCACCCCAATGTCTAAAATGCTTATAAAGCTCAATTATTGGTGTATAACTACATCGAAAAATGACACCTCCTTGCTTTTTTTGATACCTGTATCCAATTGTAAAGTTAGCATGGATATTAGTTAGTCTTTCCGTTTTCCAATTTGAAGGGTTTGCCTGAACAATATTTGATATTGTCTGACCAATACCAAATTCTAATTTATGGTTATTGCCATAAAGTCCATTTACTGATAATGGTATAATGATATCCGGATTAAATTTGCTTGTGTAATCTGAAATATTATATGTACTTAATCCAGCTCGAAGTCCAAATTTGAACCAATTGGTTTTAAATACTATTCTTTCGTAATTTAAAGAACCATATCCGCCAATTCCTACAATTTCAAGATATATTGAATTACGCGATAAAGGGATTGTATCAACTTTTGATACTGCTTCATAATTAAGAATAAGTGATAATAATATGATTAAATAAAGCTTATTTTTCATCTTCAATGCCCAATAACTAGTGTTTGTCCATAAAGTCAATGATTTTTGTAAAAGAAGCACCAAATCATAAATTTCAAATAACAAATAATTTCTAAACTTCAAATATCAAATAACCAAAACAGTTTAGAGCATTGAGTTTTTGAACGTTCCGCGAGCGCAGAAGCTACTTCTGCGGAGGCGCTGTGATTTATTTACTCACAATATTATAAAATTTAATATGGTGTTTGTGATATCGCTTCGCTAAGTTGCAATTTGGTACTTGAAACTTGTGATTTTCATATTTATAACTAAAAACTTAAGATTATTGACAGACATTAACTAATATCTAACAATCTAATATCTAATATCTAACAATCTAACAATCTAATAACCTATTCCATAAAATCTTCTTCCTTAAAAACAATAGCTTCATAAATAAATATTTCAGCATCTTTCCAGCCGTTCCATCCTATTCCCGCTTTATCTTTAGCGCAATGTCCTAAGAATTCTTCCAGTGTCCATCCTGTTTCTGTGGCTACATGTGGCAGGAATGTACCTGATCTTCCATCTTTTTTAATATAAATACCATGTTTCCCCAGAACAATCTGGTCAATTGATTCAATTTTCTTCATGGGAGACAGAACAGATATTTCAATCAAAATTTTATCAAGTTCAGCAGGTTCAACAGGATTAAAACGATGATCTCTTGTTGATGATGATATAGCCATGTCCTGAACGACTTTATATAAAGGATCACTTGGGCTGAATCTTCCAATGCAACCGCGTAGTTTTCCTTCTTTACGCAGTGTAACAAAAGCGCCTGCTTGCAGTTTCAGGTTTTCGCTGTACTTACTGTCCTTTAATTTCGGGATATTTTTTTTAGTTACATATTCATTTACAGTTTTCCGGGCAATTTGTATCAAATCTGATTTATCTGAATCGGATAATTCAAACTTTATTTCTGATATATTATTTTTTTTTTCGGTTATACTTATTGAATAATAACCAACAACTCTGTAATGATCACCATACTGGCTATCTCCTGAATTATTATAATCAATTAAGTGATATTGAATATCTTGATTTCCTTCAGTCATATACATTAATGCAAGTACCGATGACCAGCCACACATGCTTGTAGATAAGTTTGGAATATTCTTTTTTTCATTATCCTGCAACACTTTTAGAAAAAGTTCAGGATTATTCGTACTTACAGCTTCAGCAGTTAATTGATCAACTATATTTGCATTTTCATAATCAGGAAAATGTGATAAATCTGTACTGATAATAAACAAATTTTTTGCATTAAAATAAGGCTTTAAAATTTTAGCAATTTCTTTTATCCTGTGCTGCGATTGCGAGGCAATAACAATTGGAACTATTTGAAAACCAGGTTGCAAGATATATTGCAGGAATGGCAATTGTACTTCCAGGCTATGTTCTGTTTGATGCGCGTCAGCTCTGTATGTAAAACATCTGTTTTCATTAATTAATTTATTGGCTAATTCTATATTTACTTTTACTGGTCCCATAGGCATTTGATAGTTGCCCTTGTTATAAATTGAGGCCCCGTCAAAATATACACGGTGGCTTGAGCCAATCACAAAAATATTTTCATACTCTTTGGTTTTATCAATCTGGTTAAAACTTGTTGCAGCAATTTCACCGGAAAATACATAACCAGCATGTGGACTAATTATAGCAAGTACATTGCCTTCATTAATTCCAGGTTTGGCTTTATTAAAAAGATCATTTAAGGATTCTTCTAATTCATCCTTGCTATTTGGATAAAACTGACCGGCAACAGCAGGATATCTATCCTCCGAACCACTCTGTTGTTTACTTTTAGATTTCATGTCCTTAGATTGTGAGTTACAGGATGTTGATAAAATATGCAATATTAATGTTGCAATGAAAACTGATCTAAATGATTTACAAAATAGATTTTTACTGAATAAAATTACTTTGTTTAACATTCTTTTAAAAGCTTTAAACAATAATAGATTTAATTTAATTAGTCTGTCCATAAAGTCCGATTTCATTGTTATGCTTGCCTTCAAAATGGTCATTTACAAAAGTAAACTCCCATTTTTCAGGCTTCGCAAGCCTAGAACTCGAACTTTCTGAACAAACTCTTGACTTTATAGTCCCTCAGCATTGTGCAATTTGGCCCCAAGAAAAAGT
>DAOVJU010000037.1 GCA_030632095.1 Chlorobiota bacterium | reverse complement strand
ACTTTTTCTTGGGGCCAAATTGCACAATGCTGAGGGACTATAAAGTCAAGAGTTTGTTCAGAAAGTTCGAGTTCTAGGCTTGCGAAGCCTGAAAAATGGGAGTTTACTTTTGTAAATGACCATTTTGAAGGCAAGCATAACGACGAAATCGGACTTTATGGACAGACTCTAAGGTATGATTTGGCAATTTTTACAACTGAATCAACATCAATGTCATTCATACATTTAAAATGCTTTTTCGGGCATTTATCAAAGCCTATTTTTGAGCAGGGCCTGCATTTTAAATTTTTTACTTCAACGATAGAATAAGTATCAGTACTATCTGGCATATACGGATACATACCAAATTCGGGAACAGTGTTTCCCCAAACAGAAATAATTTTTTTATGCAAAGCAGATGCAATATGCATTAACCCGGTATCGTGTGTAATAACCAGCTTAGAATGTTTCAGAATATATATTGATTCATTTAAATTAAATTTACCACAAGCATTGTAAACTATATTGCCTGAACTTTTTTTAATATTCTCACCATTTGAAAAATCATGTTTGTCTCCGAGCAAAACTACAGGGCATTCCAGTTTGTTACACAATTCAATGATTTTATCGTTTGGGAGTCTTTTTGTTGCATGTTTCGCACCAATTGCAAAAGCTACAAATTCTTTTTCCGGGAAGTCTGATTTTTCAATATTTTGTTCAATCGTTTTTTCATCAAAAAAGAAATTCAAGCCTTGATTATCATTCTTAATTTCGAAAGGTTCAAGAGTTTTAAAATAGCGGTCAACAATGTGAATATCAGGTAAATTATTTATTTTAAAATTAACTAACAACCATTTTTGAAAATTCAATTTGTTAAAACTTAATGAAAGGCTTTTTAAATTATTCTTCACCCTAAATGACCGTGCATTTCGGTGAAGATCAATAATATAATCAAATGATTCGCTTTTTAAGTTATTAATTAATGATTTGTAATTATTTTCGAATAAGTGAATTTTATGAATATATGGATTATGTTTAATAACTTCAAAATAGCGCTTTTTTGTCAGGTAATGAATTTCAACATCTTGCATTTGAGTTTTTAAGGCTCTTAATAGTGGTGTTGTTAAAATAATATCACCAATTGAACTAAAGCGTATAAAGAGAAATTTTGTCAAATTAAAGTTTGGTATAAAAAAAGCTTAAACCAATAATATGGTTTAAGCTAAATTGTTGATTTATAGTGTATTATTAATTTAAGTTTTTATAAGTTGTTAAGAACCTTAACAGGTCAAAACGAATATCTTTATAACTATCACTCGAATTCCATAATATTTTTGAACCATGAATACCTTTTTTATCCTTTCCCGGTTTAAACAATGTTTTTTTATCTGAAGGAACGCCTGAGGTCATTTCCACAATACTTGGAAATTCACGTTGCGTTGCTGAAACAAAAACAGGTTTATCGTAACCAACGAGGTGATCTTTTACTGAAAAATCGGAACCAAAATATTCACCCGGGCTGAATGCAACTACAGCAATTACTTTGGGATTATTTTTAGCAACCTTTAAAGCCAGCGATGCTGAGTAAGAGCTTCCGGCTATTAAAACCGGATTTTGGCTTTTTTCATAGGCATAATCTATAGCGGCTATCATATCAGCTTCAGCATCCAGGTAAGTTGTAGATAAACCCTTTTGTTCAGCTAATGCAGCAGTTTCGTTTTGCACAAAATTTGCTTCTTTTCCTGATCGCAAATCAACAGCTATACAGTTGTAACCTATTTTACTAAATATATTTTGAGTTTCTTTATATTCTCCCCTGCTATACCCGGCCTGGTGAAAAAGTAAAACATAGCGTAACTCCGGATTACTTCCATACAAGTCAGCAGTAACAGTTAATCCATCTTTGGCTTCAAATGTGATTTTTTCCTGTGCACTAATAAGTGTAGTAAGAAATAAAGAAATAACAATTGTTAAAATGCGATAAGTTTTCATAGCTTAAACGTTTAATTATTTAATATAACAAATATTTTCACAAGAACTATACCACTTCGGCCAGTACCACTACTTTATTGTAGGCAGCCTCAATAACACCGCTATTAATTTCAAAAAATTGCTTATTCCCTTCTGTATCAACAACTTTTATTTTTCCCTTATCAAGCGTTGAAATAATAGGTGCGTGATTCTTTAGTATTTCAAATGAACCTTTACTGCCAGGAACCTGAACAAGTTCAATTTCACCTGCATAAAGTTTCTTTTCAACGGTTATAATTTCCAAGAACATAAGAAAGATATAATTTTTTAACCGTAAATAAAAATTTTGTTATTTTTCAGCATCTGCTAATAATTTTTCACCTTTTTCAATGGCATCTTCAATTGTTCCAACCAGGTTAAATGCTGTTTCAGGGTATTTATCAACTTCACCATCCATAATCATGTTGAATCCTTTTATAGTGTCCTCAATTGACACCAGGCATCCTTTTAATCCGGTAAATTGTTCTGCAACATGAAATGGCTGGGATAAGAACCGCTGAACCCTTCTTGCACGGTGAACAACAAGTTGGTCTTCTTCTGAAAGCTCATCCATACCTAAGATTGCAATGATATCCTGAAGTTCTTTTAATCGCTGTAAAATTTCTTTAACACGCTGAGCTGTTTCATAATGATCTTTTCCAATAACTTCCGGTGTAAGAATCCGTGAAGTTGAGTCAAGTGGGTCAACAGCCGGATAAATACCAAGCTCCGAAATTTTCCTGCTAAGTACAGTGGTTGCATCCAGGTGGGCAAATGTTGTTGCAGGTGCGGGATCTGTTAAATCGTCCGCGGGAACATAAACAGCTTGTACTGAGGTAATAGATCCTCTTTTGGTTGATGTAATTCTTTCCTGCATAACACCCATTTCTGTGGCCAATGTTGGCTGGTATCCAACAGCAGAAGGCATTCTGCCTAATAAAGCTGAAACTTCAGAACCTGCTTGGGTAAACCGGAAAATATTATCCATAAAGAAAAGTATGTCCCTTCCACCACTTTCTTCGTCGCCATCCCTGAAATATTCTGCCACAGATAAACCAGACAAAGCAACCCTTGCCCTTGCTCCGGGAGGTTCGTTCATTTGCCCAAAAACTAAAGTTGCTTTAGAATTGAGTAATTCTTTATTGTCAATTTTTGATAAATCCCAGCTACCCTCTTCCATACTTTTAAGAAATTCATCACCATATGTAATAACTCCGGATTCGATCATTTCACGTAATAAATCATTTCCCTCACGCGTTCTTTCACCAACTCCGGCAAATACCGATATCCCAGTGTAAGATTTAGCTATATTATTGATAAGTTCCATAATAATAACAGTCTTGCCAACTCCAGCTCCCCCGAATAATCCGATTTTCCCTCCTTTTGAATAAGGTTCTAGTAAATCTATTACTTTAATTCCTGTATATAATATTTCTTTTTCAGTAGATAAATCTTCAAATTTTGGCGGATTCGTATGAATTGGATAGCCACCGGTTTTGTCAACTTTTCCAATTCCATCAATTGAATCTCCTATTACATTAAGTAAACGGCCTTTTATTTGATCGCCTATTGGCATTACAATAGGAGCGCCTGTTGCAATAACATCTTTTCCTCTTTGTAAACCATCTGTTGAATCCATTGCTATGGTCCTAACAGTGTTTTCACCTATATGTTGCTGGCATTCAAGAACTAAATTAACAGCACCTTCTCTTTCAATTTCAAGTGCATCATAAATCTTGGGTAATTCGCTACCTTCTTGTTCAAATGATACGTCAACAACAGGACCAATAATCTGTATTACTTTACCAATGTTTTTTGACATTTCTTTATGTTTTTTAACCTTAAAATTAAAACGTAAATTTAATTTAATATTATTAATTTGACAAAACTTAATTATGCTGTAAAAAAAGTTTAATACGTTCTATTAATAAGTTTTTCAGACAAAGATTTAATTACGTATTTTCTATTATCAATCACATTAACTTTTTCAAGCCAATTGTTTGCTTCCTGAAAGTATAAATTAATTTTGTTTTCTGTTATTTTCTTTATATTCAGACTATTATATATTGATATTACTTTATCTGTTTTTTCATCAGGTGCATGACTGTTTCCTGAAATTAATTCATTGAGTAAGTTAAGGTTTTTTTTATCAGCAAGTTCAAAAGCTTTAATTAAAAGATATGTTTTTTTGTTTTTAACAATATCGCCGCCAATTTTTTTCCCGAACTTTTCAATACTCCCGAATGCATCCAGAAGGTCATCTTGTAATTGAAATGCAAGGCCAATATTTCGACCAAATTCATACAGTTTATCAGCTTCATCTTCAGATGCACCTCCAAGTATTGACCCTATTTTCAAGCTGCCCGAAATAAGTACGGCAGTTTTTAGCTCAATCATTCTCAAATACTCATCAATACTAACATTTTCCTTTAACTCATAATTCATGTCAAATTGCTGTCCTTCGCATACTTTCAATGCTGTTTGATTAAAAACTTGTAGAATTGCCGGTAATTTACTCGGTACGCTTTTTGAGATTAATTCGTATGCTTTAATTGACATTGCATCTCCGGATAGGATTGCCCTGTTTTCATCCCATTTAATGTGAACTGTGGGATTATTTCGCCTTATTTCCGCATGATCCATTATATCATCATGCAGTAAGGTAAAATTATGAAATATTTCTATTCCGAGGGCAGCATTTATTGCTATATCAATATTATCATTATAAAGATTACAGGCCATTAAAACTAATGCCGGCCTTATTCGCTTACCGCCATTAGATAAGACATATTCAATAGGTTCATATAACTCAACAGGTTGTAAATTGAAATTTATTTTCTGAAGGTTTTGATTAATTAAATCTTGTAACTGTGTTAACGAATACATTACTGCTCAGTTAAAATAAGTGATTAGTAAAATTCAACCAATTCATGTTTTAATTCAAAGAGCCCTTTGTCGAGGATTTTCTGAATTCCTTTTTCTAATGGCAATAGTTCATGATTAAGTAAATTCTTCATTTTGGTTACATCAGGTTGCCGCCGGCTCATATCACCTTCTTCAAGTGGAGGAAGATATACAATTTTTGATTTCGATTTTGTTAGTTTAATTATAAGATTTGCAAGGTCAATAATTGGAACTTCAATATCTCCACCTATATTGACTACATCATTCACAATTTTATCTTCATAAAATACATTTAAACAAACATCAATATTGTCATCAATATAACAAAAGGTTCTTGTTTGTTTTCCATTACCATAAATTGTTATGGCTTCGTTTTTTAATGCTTTATAAATGAACTTGCTTATCACAAAATCCCTGTCTTGTTTCGGGCCATATGTGTTGAAAAACCTGAAGATTGTATAATCTAAATTGTATTCTTGTTTATAGGACCGTAAAAATGCTTCTCCCACGTTTTTAACAATAGCATAGGGTAAACGTGAATTAAGTGGTGTTGTTTCTTCATGTTGGGGCATTTCTACCGATTCTCCATATATTTCTGATGAGGAAGAAAAGAAAATGCGCTTTACACCGGTATTTTTTGCAAGGTTCAGAATGTTTTCAAATCCCTTTATGTCTTCTAAAACTTTTACCGGATATTCCTGGGTCCTGTCAACACCAACCATAGCAGCATAATGGAAAACATAATTAAACTGATATGATAGCATTACAGCTGAAATATCATCGTAATTATTTACATTACACTTTATGAATTTCCAGTTGGTTGCAGTAATGTTTGGTAATTTTTGCGGATTTCCGGTTGAAAGATCATCAACCACCACTACATAATTTTCATTATCATCAATTAGTTTCTCTGCTAAAGAGCTGCCTATAAACCCTGCACCACCTGTAATAAGAATTTTTCTCATATTTTAAACTATTAGTTTTGTTCGTGTTGTTTCACTGGTGTTATTTTTAATTCTTCGAGTTCAATATCTTCTTCTTCGTTAAAAATCTGTAATAAAGGCTCACGAAATGATTCCCTGGTTATGGATTTTTCCAAAGTAAGTAAAAGCGAAGGGAGAAGTAAAAGATTAGCTAACATTGCATTTAATAAAGTAATTGAAATAAGCATTCCAAGAGCTTCGGTACCACCAAACTTGGAGG
This sequence comes from Chlorobiota bacterium, assembly GCA_030632095.1. Lineage (GTDB taxonomy): Bacteria > Bacteroidota > Bacteroidia > Bacteroidales > B39-G9 > JAADFW01. The sequence continues at coordinate 6,555 of DAOVJU010000037.1, read as the reverse complement.
CTATAAATATTCCAAACCCAAAAAATAAAACAATGGTTGTATAAAAAATGCTAACTCCTGTTTCACGTAAAGCAAGCACAACAGATTTTCCTATGTCCCAATTGGTAACAACAAGGTCTTGCCTGAACTTTGCCAGAAAATGGATTGTCCCGTCAACTGATATGCCAAATGCAACACTAAAAACGAGAATAGTTGAAGGTTTAATGGGAATGTTAAAATATCCCATAAGTGATGCAGTTAATAATAGTGGAATAATGTTTGGTATCAGTGAGATTATTACCATCCGTGTTGTTTTAAACATCCAAAACAGAATAAAAGAAATAATTAAAATAGCTAAAGCCAAACTAATAAACAGATTTTTGATCAAATAATTAGTTCCTTTGAAAAAAACAATACTTGTACCTGTAAGTGTTACATCATATTTGTCAGGTGAAAATATTGTATTTATGTCATTCCTGATATTTTCACTAAGCATTTTCATTTTAACAGTACCAATATCAAGTACCTTATAACTTATCCTGGTTATTTGAATTAAAGAATCAACGTATGCTTGTAACAAATTTCCTTTATCCAAATTTTTTGATTTTAAAATATAGGCTTTAATGTAAGGAAATTCACCACCACTTGGTATCTTGTAGTGTGTTACTTGTCCATTTTTGAATGTCTGCCTTGAGTATTTGATAACTTCATTAAGTGATATAGGGCTTGAAAGTTCGGGATATTTTGCCAGTTTTTTTTGTAACTCCTCTACTTTTTTAATGTTTTTTAACGAAATAGCACTTTTTTTCTTTTTTGTATTTATTGATATTTCTAAAGGAATAACTCCATTAAAATTCCTTTCAAAAAATTTAAGATCTTTATATATAGGATGTTTTTTTGAAATATCATCAACAATATAACCCGTACTTTTTATATTAGAAGCACCATAAATCCCCAGGATTATTATTATCAATGTTATGATATATACTACATTTCTTCTATGTAATGTAATATGTACTAATTTATTAATAAACTTTCCAATGAAAACATAGTCAAGATGTTTTGTATGTCGCTTTTTTGGAGGTGGTAAAAAGCTGAATATAATTGGTATCAGCAAAATTGAAAGTATAAATACACCCAAAACATTTATTGATGCAATAATTCCGAATTCAGTTAAAATTGCACTTTTGGTAATAATGAATGTTGAAAAACCAGACGCTGTTGTCAGGTTTGTTAAAAAAGTTGCATTACCTACTTTCTGAATTACGCGCTGTAAAGCTTTAATTTTGTTTCCATGTTGTTTATACTCATGATGATACTTATTAAGCAGGAAAATGCTATTTGGGATACCGATCACTATTAATAAGGGAGGAATGATGCCTGTAAGAATTGTAATTTCAAATCCAAACAACACTATGGTCCCAAGCGCCCAGATCACTGCAACTGTAACAACCAGCATTGAAAAGAACGTGACCTTGAATGACCTGAAAAAGGAATATAATGTGATAATGCAAACCAGGGCAGCTAAAGCAATAAATAGTAATATTTCGCTCCTGATAATTTTAGAGACCATGGTTCGGATATAAGGCATACCGGAATAATGGATTTCTAAACTATGTTTTTTACCATAGGCTTTACAATATCTTTTTATTGAAGAAACAATTTTTTCACGGTCTTTGCTATTCAATTTTTCCTTGTTGAGAGTAACTGCTAATAAATATGTTTGCGTGCTATCGTTTAAGAGAAAATTTCTGTAAAAAGGCAAAGACTGAATATACTTTGAAAAATCGTCTGCTTCCTGCTGATTTTTAAGTTTTTCACTTAAAACCTTCTCAAGTTCAAATTTCTTCAGCTTTGAGTTTTTCTTAAGAACATATAAATGGGCAATAGATAATACTTCATTTACGCCCTGCACATTTTTTATATTATTACCAAGCTCATACCAATCATTTATTTTTTCCTGTGTAAAAAAATCAGTGTCTTTAACAGCTATTCCCAAAACTGTTCCGTCCTCTCCAAAGAGCTTTTTAAATCTCTTATATTCGTATGAAGCAGTGTCATTATCAGGGAGCATTTTGGCATATTGGTATGAAAGACGCACAAAAGTGGCTTTGTATGCCATAAAAGCTGTAAATAAGCCTAATAAAACTAGAAGTAAAATTCTATATCTTAAGATAATTCGCGCGACAACTGTCCACATCTGCACCTGATTTTTAACTCGAGAAAAATGAGTCGCTAAATTAGTATATTCTTGAAATTTTGCAAAGTATTTTATTGTTTATTAGGGTATTGAGCACAATAAACAAAAGTAATTTTGAAGTGATATAAATTAATCGACAGTGTCAAAATTAAATATCATGAAATTATAAGACCAGAATTATTTTTACTTATTTTTATCTTTTTTTAAATTAAATAGTTTGAGTAATTATCATAAATTATGGAATATAATTTATTTGATGCATTAACCCTGATTGGTTCACTTGGTTTGTTCTTGTTTGGAATGAAACTGATGAGTGAAGCCTTACAAAAAGTAGCAGGGGATAAAATGAGAAGTATTCTATCTGCAATGACATCTCGTCGTTTCATGGGGGTTTTAACAGGATTTTTAATAACTGCTGTAATTCAGTCGTCGTCTACAACAACTGTAATGAGTGTAATTTTTGTAAATTCAGGGTTATTATCATTGAGTCATTCAATAGGGGTAATTATGGGAGCTAATATTGGCACTACAGTTACGGCCTGGCTTATTACCATTTTAGGATTTAAAATTAATATTAGTGCAATAGCTATTCCTTTAATAGGTTTAAGTTTCCCATTAGTATTTTCGAAGAATAATAAAAGGAGGTCATGGGGAGAATTTGTTGTAGGGTTTTCAATTTTATTTTTAGGACTGGGATATTTAAAATCGTCTGTTCCTGATATAAGAAATAATCCTGAGATATTAGAATTTGTTAAAAATTACACTAATGCCGGTGGCTGGTCAGTACTTTTATTTTTAGGACTGGGAACATTATTAACAATAATTATCCAGTCGTCAAGTGCAACCATGGCATTGACACTGGTTATGACCTATAATGGATGGATTGGTTTTGACCTTGCAGCAGCTATGGTATTAGGTGAAAATGTTGGTACTACAATAACTGCTAATATTGCTGCATTAGTTGCTAATGTTTCTGCAAAACGTGCAGCTCTTGCTCACTTGATTTTTAACTCATTTGGAATATTTTGGGTTTTATTGATATTTAGTTTTTTCCTGGAAAAAATAACCTGGTTCGTTGAAAACTATCATGGAGTTTCACTTACTTCCAATTCTGCCATTATTCCTATTGCACTTTCAATATTTCATACATCATTTAATATTATTAACACTGCTATTTTATTTTGGTTTGCCCCTTCTATAAAAAGAGTAGTAGAGTTTCTATTGCCGTACAGGGATGATGATGAGGAAGAGTTCAGGTTGCAGTATATAGATATTGGGTTACTTTCAACATCAGAGTTATCCATACTTCAGGCACGTAAAGAAATTGTGTTGTATGCCAGGCGCACGAAAAAAATGTTTGGAATAGTACGTAAAATTTTTGAAGAGATAAATAATAAAAAGTTTCAGAAACATTATGCACGTGTTGAAAAATATGAGGAAATAAGTGACAATATAGAAGTTGAGATAGCAACCTATTTAACTAAAATATCCGAAGGCGAATTGAGCAAACTTGGTTCACAAAGGATTAAATCGATGCTTAAAGTAATTAATGACATTGAAAGTGTTGCTGATTCCTGTATGAATATTGCCAAAACAATCCAAAGAAAGCGATCCAAGAAAACATGGTTTACTGCAGAGTTAAGAGACAACGTAAACAATATGTATGACCTTGTAGAGAATTCACTGTCAGTTATGTACGATAACCTGAACAATGGTTATGGAAATATTGAAATACAAAAAGCTTTTGAAATAGAAGAAAAAATAAACAAATACCGTGATAAACTTAAAAAAGATCACATTGAGAACCTGGGAAAAAAACAATATACTTACCAGGCAGGTATTATTTACAATGATTTATTTTCAGAAGGTGAAAAATTAGCTGATTATGCAATAAATGTTTCAGAAGCCATTGATGAATGTACATAAGAAATAATTAATCCATTGTTCTAAAATTATCCTTTAAGCGCTTCAGCACCTCCGACAATCTCAAGAATTTCTTTTGTAATGGCTGCCTGACGGGCTTTATTATAATGCAGGTTTAATTCCCGGATAAATTCTGTTGCATTATCGGTTGCTTTATGCATTGCTGTCATTCTTGCTCCATGCTCTGCTGCAAAGGAATCAAGGAGAGCTTTAAAGAATTGTATTTTTAATGACCTTGGTATAAGTTCTGTGATAATATATTCTTTTGTTGGTTCTAAAATATAATCAAGATTTCTTTTTTTCTCATTTTCATCCTTTTCAATTCTTATTGGTAAAAATTGTTCTTCAGTAATAATTTGAACAGCGGCATTTTTAAATTGATTATAAACAAGGACAATCTCATCATATTTTCCTGAAATGAACTTTTTCATTAAATCTTCTGCAATTTCTGATGTATTATCAAAATCAAGATTGTTAAAAATTTTATTCTTTTCACCTGTAATTTTAAATTCCTCTTTGTCCTTAAAAAAATCGAAAGCTTTTTTCCCAATAATTAAAAAGTGTACATGCCCGTTTCTAAATAGTTTTTCATATTTTGTAGTTGCAACCGCAATTGATTTTTTAATAATATTCGCGTTAAAAGCGCCACAAAGCCCCCTGTTTGATGTTATTGTTACAATAAGCACCCTGTTTATTTCTTCCCTTTTCTGAGCATAAATATTATCGCTGCTTCCTTCAAGGCTTTCGCTGAGGTTAACCAGGATTTCATGGAGTTTATTTGCATACGGGCGCATTTGAATAATTGCATCCTGTGCTTTTCTGAGATAAGCTGCAGAAACCATTTTCATGGCATTGGTAATTTGCCGGGTAGATTTTACCGATGCTATTCTTGTTTTTATTTCTTTTAAGCCAGCCATGTAAAATGTTTATTATTTATCTGTTTATTTAGTTTTGCTTGAAACAAATTAACGAATCAATAATATTTGTGTTTATAAATTTAATTTTCAATTTAATATTAGTATCACTTTTTTAAATAAATATTAAAATACTTATTAAGATTTATATTTTTCTGCAACCTCTCCTGCAACTTTTGATAATAAATTCATTATTTCGTTGCTAATTTTACCTTCCCCTAATTCTTTCAGGACATCTTTATGGTTTATATCTAAAAATTCAAGAAATTCGTTTTCAAATTCTTTAACTTTCCTGAGAGGGATATCAGCCAATAAGCCTTTTGTTCCACAGTAAAGTATTGCAATTTGTTTATCAACAGAGTATGGAGTGAATTGGCCTTGTTTAAGTATTTCAACATTTTTTGAGCCCTTATCAAGAATAGCCATAGTAGCAGCATCCAGGTCAGAACCAAATTTTGAAAACGCTTCCAGTTCCCTGTATTGCGCCTGGTCAAGTTTCAATGTACCTGCAACTTTTTTCATAGCTTTAATTTGTGCATTTCCACCAACCCTTGATACTGAAATACCTACATTAATAGCCGGTCGAATACCTGAATTAAATAAATCTGATTCAAGGAATATCTGGCCATCGGTAATCGAGATTACGTTGGTTGGGATATAAGCAGAAACATCACCAGCCTGTGTTTCAATAATCGGGAGTGCTGTTAACGATCCACCACCTTTTACCATATGTTTAATGGAATCGGGTATGTCATTCATTTGTGCTGCAATTTCATCCGATTCAATAATTTTTGCTGCTCTTTCTAATAAACGTGAATGCAGATAAAAAACATCACCCGGATAAGCTTCTCGCCCGGGAGGCCTTCTTAGTAAAAGCGAAACCTCACGATATGAAACTGCCTGTTTTGAAAGATCATCATATATTATTAATGCCGGACGGCCTGTATCTCTGAAAAACTCACCAATAGCAGCTCCTGCAAAGGGTGCATAAAATTGTTGAGCTGCCGGATCAGAAGCTGTAGCAGTAACAATGACTGTATAATCCATTGCTCCACTGTCTTCCAATGTTTTTGCAATGTTTGCTACTGTTGATCCTTTCTGTCCAATACCAACATATATACAATAAACCGGATTTCCTTCATCGTAGAATTTCTTCTGGTTTACGATCGTATCAATAGCAATGGCTGTTTTACCAGTCTGGCGGTCACCAATAATCAATTCGCGCTGGCCCCTTCCGATGGGGATCATTGCATCAATAGCTTTAATTCCGGTTTGTAATGGTTCGTTTACAGGCTGACGATAAATTACCCCTGGGGCTTTTCGTTCAAAAGGCATTTCATACGTTTCACCCTGAACAGGCCCTTTGCCATCAATTGGTTCACCAATGGTATTTATCACTCTCCCTAATAATCCTTCACCTACGTTTATTGATGAAATTCTTCCCGTTCTTTTAACGGTGTCCCCTTCCATTATTTCTTCCGAAGGCCCTAAAAGAACAACACCAACATTATCTTCTTCAAGGTTTAAAACAATTCCTTT
>DAOVJU010000432.1 GCA_030632095.1 Chlorobiota bacterium | reverse complement strand
TTTTTACTTCGTTAAAATTATTAACCGTAGCTACGGCTATGCTTGCAAATTTTGCCTTGTAAAAAGAAAAATATCATCTAAAATTACAGTTCGCTAACTTAGCAATCTTCACACTAGCCCTTTATTATCATTCCTGAATTAGCCTGGGCAGTAGGCATAATAAGCAAATCATTGATATTAACATGTTTTGGCCTTGTTAGTGCAAATAGTACAGTTTCAGCAATGTCTTCAGCACGCAATGGCTCAAATCCTTCATATGCAGATTTAGCTCTTTTTTCATCTCCATGGAAACGAACAATTGAAAATTCAGTTTCTACCATTCCGGGATTAATTGATGTAACTTTTATACCATGTTCCAGCAAATCCATGCGCATACCTTTGGTAATTGCATCAACAGCATGTTTAGTTGAACAATAAACATTACCCAAAGGATATACTTCTTTACCTGCAACTGAACCAATGTTAATAATATGGCCAATTTTATTTTGTATCATTAAAGGCATTATTTTTCTTGAAATATAGAGCAAACCTTTAATGTTTGTATCTATCATTTTTTCCCAATCCTCAATATCACCCTCCTGAATCTTATTAAGCCCTGAAGCAAGTCCTGCATTATTTACTAAAACATCTATTTTCTTCCAGTTTTCCGGTAAATTTTCAATTTTACCTTCTACTTCTTCCCTGTTTCTGACATCAATATTAAGTATAAGTATTTCAACACCTGACTTTGAAAGAATTAATTGCCTGACTTCTTCCAGTAATAGTTTTCTTCTTCCACTAATAATTAAATTATAGTTGTTTTGAGCTAACAATATTGCAGTTGCTTTGCCAATTCCTGCAGTAGCTCCGGTAACAAATGCTATCTTATTCATAGTTTTCATTTGTTCTGAGAATGGAATTAATTTTTAATTTTAATTTATCATGATCAAGCAAATCAAAAAATATTACTACAAAAAAGGGTAATGAAGGTACTTTGTAACGTACTAAAGCACCTATAACCGGTGTAGTTAATCCACTTAATATAAATAATATGAACGTGAATGATATCGAAAAATAAATTATATCGTTCATTACATAATTTGACTTCCTGTAAATAAAGCTAACAATTATTAGCGCTATTAAAATAAGGTTTTCAAATGCAGCAAGTAATGAAAATACTGAATTTACCTCCCATATAAACGGTCTGAGTAAAGTATTAAAAAATGCATTGGGTGAATTTTTTATCAGGCTAAAAACAGTGGGATCCACTTTTGGAATGTCAATTTTACTTCCCACATGTTGCAGGCTGTCAACATAAGCTATAAAGTCCTTTTGTTTTTTTGAAATAATTTCAAGGAAATTATATTTTTTAATGAATATCTGGCTGTTAATAAGAATTATAAACGATATTAAATGAATTGTTAGAAATTTTAAAAACTTATATTTTTTACTTGTTAATTTAAAAAGTAATATTGAAAAAATACCAGGTAATGCTGCAATCAATATATAAAATTTCGATAAGAACAGGATAATTATACTTAGCATTAGTATTAGATAATAAAATAAGGATTTTGGGTTCTTAAATAAAATGTATATTGAATATAAAAATATACCAAATCCAAACATTAAAATAGCTTCTTTCAACACTCCGGATGTCCAGAATAATACTGAGGGAATCAGATATGCAGCGATAAGCAATATCCATTTATTGGTTCTAACATTATTTATAAATATTTTATAAATAGCTGTTAAACCTACAAATGAAAGGAAAGCAAAAAAAACAGTGTGAGCATATATTGAACCAAATGAAAAAAGCCTGATAAACCCGTTTAAACGTATAACTGTCCTGTTGTCATTGTACAAGTTATAATCAATCCCTTTTAGCCAAAATCCCATTTCATTGTAATATTTCATTAAATGTTCAGATTCTGACCCTATACCCGTTAACATTCTGAAATAATCTGCCGGATTATCTTTAAGTGCTTTGAAAAGTATATTACCATCGTCAAAATATCTAAATATATCCGCAGAACTCCGGGTTTTATAATGATAAATATAAATCAGAACTAATACTATTCCTGCAATTACTTTTAATACAAATAACAGTGTTAGCCAGTATTTTTCTATTTCAATGGAGGTAAAGAATTTTAACCTGTAGATCAGGAAAATAAATATGAATGTATAAATTATCGCGATTAATATATCCATAGCGTTTGTAATTGCTGCAAATATATGATAATATAACAAAAGAATATTTCTTGCAAAATAATTATCCTGAAGTCCTGGGATGTGATTTAGTGAGTTTTGGTCTTATTCACATTTCACTCTTCACTTTTAACTTATTCATTATAATTAACAACAACCTTTCTTTTCCATCTACCGATGAAATAATAGATAGTTGAACATAATACCCCAAAAATCCAGGCCATGGGAACTCCCCACCAAATCCCAATTTCTCCCATATCCCGTGATAGATAATATGAAATTGGAATACGTACCAGCCATAATGCCAATAATGTTATAAACATTGGAACCAGAGTATCGCCAGCTCCACGAAAAACTGCATTTATAACAAACATTGATGAGAAAATTATATAAAATGAACTAACTATAACTAAATAACTAACACCTATTTTTATCACATTACCGTCTGGTGTAAACCAGGACATTAAACTTTCACCATAAAAAACTGCTATTGCAGTGATTATTACTGAAATTATGGCTGACATGAATAAGGTTGAAATTAATCCTCTTTTTACTCTTTCGGGTTTGTTTGCACCAAGATTTTGTCCAACAAAAGTTGATAATGCTGCAGAAAAATTCATGGCTGGTAAAATCGCGAATGAATCTATTCTTCCTGCAACAGAATAAGCTGCAACAACATCGGTACCAAAATCATTTACAATTCTGAACATTGCAATCATGCCAACGGCAACAAACATTTGTTGTAATCCTGTTGGTAAACCTATATAAATGCTTTTTTTAAATATTGGTTTATCAAACTTGATCTTAAAAATATTTAATTTGATAAACGAATGATACTTGTTTAAATATATAATTCCAGCAATAAAAGTTAATCCATAGGCAATTACTGTAGCTATAGCAACTCCTTCGATCCCCCATTTAAATACAACAACAAATAGCATGTCTAACAGAATATTGATGATATTAGAAATCACGATAAAAACCAATGGTGTTTTTGAGTCACCAAGCCCACGTAAGATTGCATTTATTCCATTAAAGCCAAACAAGAAAATTATACCTGCCATATAAATGTTAAAATATTTTTTTGCATGGGGTACAATATCTTCAGGTAGTTTGATTAATCTAAAAATCTCATCACTGAAAGTTATGCCTAATATTGTTACTAAAATAGAAGCAAAGAACATAACTATAAACACAGTGTCTATAGCCCGCTTAACATTATCCATATTTTTTGCACCAAAGTATTGAGCAATGATTATGGTTGTTCCTATTGTAATTCCCATAACAAGTGAGATTAGGGCAAAAATTACCGGGAATGATGCACCTACAGCACCAAGGGCTTCTTTTCCAATATAATTTCCCACTATTATACTATCTACTATCTGGTATAGTTGCTGAAATACATTACCAAGAAGTAATGGAATAGCAAAATATAGTATAACCCGACTTTCTTTACCAACAGTGAGATCTTTCATGAATATGAAATAATTGCTGTAAGAATACAATAATAATTATTAATTATAGTAATTTAGAATAATTTGTCTCAATTGTTCTAATCCTATTTATTTTCATAGCATGGCAGTAATCGAGATAGGATAGCGGATTAGTCCACCCCTATATTGCTCATTGTTATTCTTCCTCTAGATTGATTCTATTTAATTTTATATCGAACTCAGGTTATTAGTCTTTTGCCAATAAAGGTAGTCTTCCCAAGACTCGTCAACAAATA
>DAOVJU010000278.1 GCA_030632095.1 Chlorobiota bacterium | reverse complement strand
TATCCACTCATTGTATGGATTTTTTTAACTTTTTTTCTCTTAACTTAAGCCTATTTACATTAATCACTGTGTTATCTTCATCACCTCCGGGGTTTTTAACATTTATATCAATGTTAATATGATCAACAGCATCGGGTAAATCAGGATATTTAAACATGGCATTATTCACTAATAAGGATAAGTTGAAAGCAGGTAACAGAGAATCGTTATAAACGCCTTTAGCAAATCCATTAAACGAAAATTCGCCATGAGTTTCCACATTCTCGAAATCGGTTTTATATACAATGGGTATTAACGAAAGCAGGTCTTTAAATTTTGTTTCTTTCAAATCAAATTTTAAATCCATCGTTATATCCTCGTCAGGCATTTCAACAAATCCATCTAATCCAAATTTAATTTCGTTTAATTTAAATATGTTTTCATTAAAAGTGAATTTGTTATTGTTCAGATCAGCATCTAACCCGGCGGTATATGAAATAGATGCTTTATTCAGATATTTAATACCATCCATTTTAAAGCTTAATTGCTCAATTGAAAGCTCTGCCATTATTTTCGTAAAATCTTGTGTGAAATCGCCATTAATGGCAAATACCAAATTACTTATCTCTGCATGTATATTCGATTCTTCATCATTATATATGATAGTTGCATTGTTAATTAAAAATTCTTTTAATCCTAAACTAAATGCTGAAGTACTTTCTTCGGTAACAGTATCTGTTTGAACTGTATCAGGTTCAGTTTCAACGATATCCCAGTTTGCTTTTCCATTTTTAAGAACTATAGCATTTACTACAGGTTTATCAATAAGTATTAAATTTATTTTTATCTGATCACCACCAATAACACTTGCCAGATTAATGTTTAACTGAACAGAACTAAAAGCAAAAATTGTATCATTTAAAAATTCATCCTTTCCAACAACACTCAAATCATATAAGCCAAAGAAAAAATCAGGGAAACTCTTAAATAAGGATAATTTTACATCCTGAAACTCAACTGTTGCATTTACAGTTTTATTTACTTCGGTTTTTACAGTTTCTATAATTTTAGATTTAAATATTAATGGAGTAATAATTAATAATAAAAGAATGGCCAGGATAACAATGAAAATAATTTTTAAGACTTTCATAATATGATATTTTAAATTGTAAGACTTTTAATAAATAAAAAATTACATAAAAGCGATTATTTAATCCTTTTGCAGGAATTAAAATTCAGTCATAACAAATTTAGAAAATTAAACCGTTAATTAAAAAGGTGGGTAGCTTAATAAATAATTAATAACTTTAAGCAGATGGAAATATTTGGTGTTTTAAATCATATAAAAACCAGTTGTTTCAATGTTATTAGAATTATTAAAACTCATATAATAATCAAGCTTAAATTTAATTTCTATAATGAAATATACAGTTTTGGGTTTGTATAGCATTATATTCTTGTTTTTTTCCTGCAATAAAAACAAAGAATTGGAGAATATAGATTTTAGGGCTGAAATGGTTGAATTTGTTAGTGAAATATCAGATTATGCGAAAATCCTAAATGAAGATTTTTTGATAATTCCGCAAAATGGTGAGAGCCTTGTTGAAAATTCATTATATATTTTAAAAATTGACGGTATTGGACGCGAAGATCTAAATTATGGTTATGAAGCGGATGGTCAACGTACACCTACAAATGACTATAACGAAATAATTCTTAATTTGAATAAATATACCAGCAATTATAAAAAGGTATTTATTACAGATTATGTTTTTTCGAACTCTGAAGACGAACCTCATTTTGATACAGGAACACTTACTAAAATTAATTATGCCTATGAAAATTCAATCTCTAATGGATACATTCCTTATGCTACTGTGAGAAATTTAAACTTCCTTACAATTAATCCTGATCATGAACCGGAAGAAAAAACAATAACCGGTTTTGATGATGTAGAATCGTTTCTTTATTATTTGCAGCCTAATAATGTTTCAATATCTGAATATATAAATTCCATAGCTAACACTAATTTCGATTTGGTAATAATGGATTTGACATATGACGGCCTTAATGAATTCTCACCTGATGATATCGCACAGATTAAAAATGGATTGAACAATGGAAATGGGGGATACATAGTATGCTATATGAGTATTGGAGAGGCTGAAGATTATCGATATTATTGGAATGATAACTGGATTAAAGACAATGGTAAAATCTCAAAGGATGCTCCTGATTGGTTATACGACGAAAATCCTGATTGGGAAGGAAATTATAAAGTCATGTATTGGAAATCGGACTGGAAAGAAATAATTTATGGAAATAGTAATTCTTACCTCGATAAAGTTATTTCTAAAGGTTTTGATGGGGTTTATATGGATATAATTGATGCATATGAATATTTTGAAGAGATTGTTGAATGATTCCATTTTAAGGCCATGATTATTCTAATATGAAAAACAAGATTTAAATTGAATTTACTCTGAAATATTATACAAAATTTAATCAACAAATAAATTACTGAGCCTACTTTGAAAAGGCATTGATTTAAAATAATTGAAAAAAGTTGCCACAGATTACACTGATTATCACATATTTAATTTTTTATAAATCTGTGACTTTTTTCGATTTTTACGACTTTTCGGAGTGGACTCATTACTTAACGGGCAATAATCTGGATTAAATTATTAATTTTACAGCCTACTAATCTTATTGCATGACTTCTATTGATATAATAAAATATCCGATTAAGGAGGAAATGAAAAAGTTTGAACCTTATTTCAGGTCTTCCATGAAAAGTGATGTTTCTTTACTCAATTTAATTACCCGGTATATATTAAAACGAAAAGGAAAGCAAATGCGCTCAATGCTTGTTTTTCTAAGCGCTAAACTTGTCGGGGAAATAAGCCAGTCGACATATACTGCGGCTTCGCTCATTGAGCTTATGCATACAGCTACATTAGTTCACGATGACGTTGTTGATGATTCACATAAACGCCGGGGCTTTTTTTCGATTAATGCATTATGGAAGAATAAAGTTGCGGTTTTAATAGGCGATTATCTGTTAAGCAGGGGATTATTATTGGCTGTTGAGCATAAGGAATATGATTTACTTGAGCTTGTTTCGGAAGCAGTGAAAGAAATGAGTGAAGGGGAGTTATTGCAAATAGAAAAATCCAGAAAACTTGATATATCAGAAGATGTATATTTTGATATAATAAGGAAAAAAACCGCTACACTAATTGCAGCTTGTGCGGCTACAGGATCAAAATCAACCGGCGCTGATAAACATACGGTTGAGAATCTTAAAAAATTTGGGGAATATTTAGGTATTGCTTTTCAAATTAAAGATGATCTTTTTGATTATAACGTGAATAGTGATGTTGGTAAACCAATAGCTAATGATCTGAAAGAACGGAAAATGACATTACCTTTAATTTATTCTTTGGCAAAATCGAATGGGAGCGAAAAACGGGCCATTATAAGGATCATAAAAAGTAAAAATAAAAGACCTGGAAAAATAAGAGAAGTCCAGGAATTTGTGAAAAATAAAGGCGGCATTAAATATACCATTAACCGTATGAATGAATACAAAAATAAAGCACTGGAAATATTAAATAAATTTGCCGATAATGAGGCAAAAAAATCACTTCTTGAGTTTGTTTCTTATACTATTGAAAGGGATAAATAGTATTTGAACGAAAATGCTGCATTATACTTTAAAACATGAGAATTCAGCTAATGAATGTCCGTCAGTTGACGGATTGTTAGATTGTTATATTGCTATTACGTTATAAATAATCATCATCGCGCGCGTTTAACGGTAGTGTAACGCGTGCGTTTAAGTTGGAGTTACTACATTTGACTAGAAATGTTGGGTGAAAGTAAACTTATCAAAGTAATATAAGGTAATAACCATAACAGGGGCAAGGCAAACTTTTTGATATATTTGAAATAAGTAACAATATAAAATTTATTTAGAATATATATAAATTAGAAGAATAAGGGTAAGCTTTTCTTAAGAAATGGAACTATTATATAGAAGCGGTAGAGAAGGAAAGTTGAAAGTAAAAAGTATGAAGTATAAAGTTCAAAGTTTAAAGTTTAAAGTAAACAGTTTACGAATCGTGTATCGTATTAACGATGGTGGTGAATATTCAATTGACCTTGATTATCCAGCGCATTATGAGGACATTATAGGATCTTTTGATAACTTGTCTTGAAAAGCAACAATTTTAAAATATGTTACCATGAAAAAGCAATTAACAATTATCATTATTTCAGCATTATTAATACTATGCAGCTACATTAGCAAAGCCCAGGAATACGAATATGTTCCTTTTCCCGATTCAGGGGCAATATGGAGTGAAATTTATTTTCCTCCTGTATTAGGTGAAGAAGAACCAAGCCTTGAAAGATTTGCCTTATCCGGAGAGGATACAATTATTAACTCGCTGAGTTATAAAAAACTGTACCTCTTTTATGACACGGTATTTAATATAAATACTGCTACATATTTTGGCGGGATACGTGAAGACAGTATGAAAAGAGTTTATTTTAAAAGCGATACCACTTTACATGACTTTAAACCCGATAATTACCATCACAGGGAAATTATACTTTATGATTTCTGGCTAAATATTGGTGATACAATAGGTTATCTAATTGACAGCCTGGATTATAATTGGGGTTGGTCTATGAATTTAATTGTTCAAGAAATTGATACTATTCAAATTGGAAACTCATTGAGAAAATTATATCATTTCGAAAATTATACCTGGGTTAAATGGATAGAGGGTATTGGAAATAACAGGGGATTATTATTTACTTCAGGTGATTTACCTTTTAATGGAATCTATGGCGATTTAATCTGTTTTAAACAAAACGATGAAATATTATATTTTAATGATAATTATAATGAATGTATGCCGTTAATATCCGGGATACCAATAAATAAGAATGAATCCTTTCAAATTAAGGTATTCCCAAACCCATCGGCTCAAAACATTAATATTTCATTTCCTTCAAATGAAACAGGTAGAATTTCTATTTATAAGGCTGATGGGGAGAAAATATTTGAAACTTATATAAACTACACTAAAGAGTTAGAAATAAACCTGACGGGTATTAATAAAGGCTTATACCTGCTTGTTTTTAAAAACGTGGATAATAACATATTCAGTAGCAAACTAATTATTAACTAAATGCCCCTATATGTAAATTTAAATATTAACGAAAGGAGACAAGGCAGATAGTTTATGCAGGTGTGTTCGCTAAAACAAATAATCTGCTAAAACACGGGAAACTTGCCATGCTCCTTTACAAAACATTTTAAAATTATGAAAAAATTTCAATTAATGGCAGTTGCATGCCTGATGTCCATTGCTTTATCTGGACAAGTAACTCACACGCTTACATTTAATAAGGATTTTAGTGTGTTA
>DAOVJU010000240.1 GCA_030632095.1 Chlorobiota bacterium | reverse complement strand
TGTACCTTTAATAAGGTCGTATTCCTCGATAAAAACGCCTTTCATGTTTTCCCATTCAACAAGATATTCTTGTGAACTTGCCTGAAATGCAGAAAACAGAAATAGTACAATAACTGTCCAAATGGATACTTTGTGAAAAATTCCTAACATAAGGTAAATTTTGGGTGTTGGTATATGTAATAAAATTAATTTGTCTGGTAGGTGATAGTTTCTGATAACTGCCCGTTAATGTCTTCAAGGTATACTTTAAAAAAGTAATTTTCCTGTTTCAGATAAACTCCTAATCCTAAACAAACAGCATATTCTTCCCTGGTAAACTCCAAACCGTTTGGCTGGTCAGGGTTATCAAACAGGAATTCAGACTCAAGCAAATCATTTCCACCTTCCGAAGTACCAAGTTTAACATGTATTTTTGAAATATTAACCGTATCAAAAATTGTCATAAATGCTGTTACGCTGAAATAACTATTTGTAAAAAGGACACTAGGATCCTGCAACGTATCCATTACTTCAGCCGGTATGGTTTGCTGGTCAAGCAGTTCAAGTCCCAGACGAATATCAACAGGAGTTTGTACAACTTGAGAAAATGAAAAGGTCATTGAGAAAACAAAAGCAAAGAGAATAATTAATTTTTTCATTTCAGTTTTGTTTTTTGTTATATAAATAAGTTGTGCGAAATTAAAATTTTAAATGAAACTAAAAATCATAAATCAGTTTTTTTTGATAAAAGACCGATTTTGTTGATGAATAAATCTGATTTTCAAACTGGTTTGTTACAACGAAAATTTTATTAACAGATTCAAACAATTTCTTCAAAAAGGGTTTATATATTTGGTTGCAGCAACTATTACAATGGACGAAATGCAATTAGATTATTAAATGGTTCGCCAGTCAAAATAGATAAGTTACTTTCTTAGATCAGATATAGTAATCACAGTACATATTACAAATAGCTTGTTAAATACCTTTGAATTAATTATTCATTTTCATTTTTTTATCTACATAGTTTAAATATCTTCGTTATTCAAAATGAATACCTGTTACTAAATGAGTAAGATCCATATAGCTGC
Organism: Chlorobiota bacterium; assembly: GCA_030632095.1. Classification (GTDB taxonomy): domain Bacteria; phylum Bacteroidota; class Bacteroidia; order Bacteroidales; family B39-G9; genus JAADFW01. The sequence continues at coordinate 4,820 of DAOVJU010000240.1, read as the reverse complement.
TGTTTCATACATTAATACTTTCCCCTTTATTTATGGTATTGAAAAATCGGGATATTTAACAGGAAAATATAAATTGCACATTGAAAATCCTTCAAAATGCGCACAATATTTAATTGAAAATAAGGTTGATATAGGTTTAGTGCCGGTTGCAATAATGAATGAACTGCCATATAAAGATATTGTGTCAAGTTACTGTATAGGTGCAATTGGTGAAGTAAAATCAGTGGTGCTTTTATCAAATTCTAATCTTAATGATATAAAAAAGATTTTTCTTGATTATCAGTCGCGAACATCAGTTATGCTTGTAAAAATTCTGGCAAAATTCTTTTGGGACATTGATGTTCTATGGGAAAATACAAAAACAGGTTTTGAAAATGATAAACTAAAAGAAAGTGAAGGTGCCATTATTATTGGAGACCGGGTTTTTGGCCAGTTGAATAAATTTAAGTACCGATATGACCTGGCTTTAGAATGGAAAAAGTTTACCGGATTGCCATTTATTTTTGCTGCCTGGATAGCAAACAAACCCCTGCCGGAAAATTTTAAGAATTTATTTAATAAATCATTAGCATATGGAATAAATCATATTCCTGACGCGATAAAAACCTATGCTACTAAAAAGTATGCAATTGATTTGGAAGACTATCTGTATGAAAACATTGATTACAATTTAAATACTGATAAAATTCAGGGAATGAATAAATTTTTAGAATATTTGGATTTAATAAATAAAGAGTAGCTTACGAAATAAATTTATTAAAGGAAATAAAATGCTTTTTACTAAATTTATAAAATTATATTAACCTTTTAATTCAAAAATACTTAATTTTTCAAAATGAAAAGAAATATATCAGGTTTTGTGTTGGCAATTACCCTTGTTCTTTTAACTTTTTCATGTGAAGAAGATAAAACAAACCCAATTGATATTTTAACATCAAAATTTGAGGCCAAAATTGGGAGTGATGACTTTGTGGCTGCAACTAAGTTTTATAATGATAATACAGGTTATCTGGTGATAACTGGCCAACGTTTGGAAAGTGGCAAAGTAAAGGATCAGATTATTATTACTGTACCTTCATTAGAAACAGGATCGTATACCATTGGATTTGATAATATAGTTGCTATGAATTATCAAAATGATTCAAATGTGGTGTATACAGGATATTCGGGTACTGTTGATATCACTAAAATTGAGGATAATAAAATCAATGGCCTTTTTAATTTTCAAGCAACTTCTTTGAGTTTAAATACTATTCATATTTCAGATGGCGTTTTTGAAAAAGTTCCGAAAGTTGGTAATAAATAATTATACATATTTATCTACAATTAAATGAAAAAAATCATCCTGTTTATTACATTAAACTTTGCGTGTTGGATAAATCCTGTTAAAGCCAATATTCAAGACAGTATACCTCTTGGCCAGGAAAATAAATCAATTGTTTATAGTTTTGCTATAAAACAGCAAATTGGCCCGGCTATATGGCGGCAAACTAAACAAAGTTTCGAAGAGGCAAATAAGATTAATGCCGATTATATTATAATTCATATGAATACATATGGCGGGCTTGTAGATGCTGCTGATTCAATCAGGACAATAATTTTGAACAGTAAAATTCCGGTTTATGTCTTTATTGATAATAATGCAGCTTCTGCAGGAGCATTAATATCTATTGCTTGTGATAGTATTTATATGCGCCCTGGTGCAAATATAGGAGCGGCTACGGTTGTTGATCAATCGGGAAAACCAGTGCCCGATAAGTTCCAGGCATACATGCGGTCAACAATGCGCTCAACAGCCGAAGTACATGGTAAAGACACTGTTATTACAGGGAACGATACAATAATAAAATGGTTTAGAGATCCAAAAATAGCGGAAGCTATGGTTGATCCGGATGTATTCATTGAAGGGATCATTGACACTGGAAAAGTATTAACATTCACTACCCTGGAGGCAATGAAATATGGCTTTTGCGAAGGCCAGGCCGAAAATATTGCTGAAGTGCTTGAATTAGCCGGTGTAAACGATTATGAGATTAAAAAATATGAAGTTACCTCTTTAGAATCTATTATAGGATTTCTTGTAAATCCGGTTATTAGTGGTTTGTTAATTATGGTAATTATTGGAGGAATATATTTTGAGTTGCAAACACCAGGAGTGGGGTTTCCATTGGGAGCTGCAATTGTTGCCGCAATTTTATATTTTGCCCCTTTATACCTGGAAGGACTGGCTGAAAACTGGGAGATTGTTATATTTGTTATAGGGATAATATTAATTGCATTGGAGGTTTTTGCAATTCCCGGATTTGGGGTTGCCGGGGTTAGTGGAATTATCTTAATAATAACCGGGCTAACATTAAGCCTGGTAGATAATGTTGTTTTTACTTTTGACAAAGAATCATTTGCTTTATTATTCAGGGCTTTTTTCCTGGTGATGATTTCTATGTTTTTGTCTCTGGTTTTTTCAATTTGGCTGGGAAGTAAGCTATTAAGCAGCTCAGTATTAAGTTTTTTGGTTCTGGATGCTACACAAAAAAAGGAAGAAGGATTTATTGGGGTTTCAGGGGAATATGATAATATGATTGGAAAAACAGGTGAAGCAACAACTATTTTAAGACCTGCCGGAAAAGTTAAAATAGATGACGATTATTACGATGCCAGGTGCCAGTCAGGATACATTGAAAAAGGTGAAAAAGTAGTTGTTATCAAGTTTACAACCAGTCAATTATATGTCAGAAAACTTGAAGAATAATTTTATTATCAGGGATTACAGAACAGGGGATTATGAACAAATTATTCCACTCTGGAAATCGTTGGATTTAGGAAAACCGGAACGAGGAGATAACAGGGAAATTATAGAAAACACCATCAAAGGAGGAGGAAAACTACTTATTCTTGAAGATATTGAAACAAGAGAAATCATTGGGACATCATGGATTACAAACGATCAAAGGCGATTATATTTACATCATTTTGGAATAAAAAAGGAATTGCAAGGTAAAGGATTTGCAAAGCCTTTACTTGAAGAATCATTGAAATTTGCCAAAAAGACAGGATTACAAATAAAAATTGAAGTACATAAAACAAATATTCCTGCACTTGAATTATATAAGAAATGTGAATTTAAATATTTAGGAGATTACGAGGTTTATATAATTAGGGATTACCATAAACCCTAAGTCATTATCAGGAAAAAGCTTTATTATTAAAATATTATTTAATCAAAAAATCCATCATTTTTTTATCTTCTATAAATGCTTCAAGATGGTCATTAATATGAACTTTTCCAACACCAGCAGGGGTTCCGGTAAATATCAAATCGCCAATTTTCAGGGTTACAAATTGTGATACATAGGCTATTATTTTATCAAATGAAAAAATCATATCTCTTGTATTTCCTTGCTGAACAAGTTCATTCTTAATTTTTAAAGAAAAGTTGAGATTATTAATATTTTCGAATTTTTTTACCAGTACAAACTCACTTATGGGTGCTGACCCGTCAAAAGCTTTGGCAATTTCCCATGGAAGGCCTTTTTCTTTTGCATCTTTTTGCAGGTCACGTGCAGTAAAATCAATGCCAATGCCAACTTCATTGTAATATTGATTTGCAAATTTCTCTGTTATATGTTTTCCCAAGCGATTTATCTTTATTACTATTTCGGTTTCATAATGAATATTTTCGGAGAAATCCGGATAAAAGAAGGGTTTATTGTTCCTTATTATTGAAGTTTCCGGCTTCATGAAAAAAATTGGTTTTTCAGGTACCGGGTTATTCAATTCTTTAGCATGGTCAATATAGTTTCGTCCTATTGCTATTATTTTCATTTCGTCTGTTAGAATGCTAAAAAGTTATAATGTTAAACGTTTTAATCATAAATCTTACATCTTGAGTTTTCCATCCATACCCCGCAATTTAATTGCTGTCATAACTTTTTTAGTATATAACGGAAATTCACTATTCAAAATCCATCCATAGTATCCGGGATCTTTTTCCAATACTTCTTCTACGGTTTTTCCTTTGTATTTCCCGAAATTAAAGGTTTCTTTTCCCTGAGCATTGTAAATTATTCTGCCTATGAAATCAACATTTTTTGTTTGGGAAGAAAAGCTGTTTAAATATTCAATATTGTTTTCCAGGTTGTCGTATTTGTCCAATTGAGCTTTTAATACTTCATATGTTGCTTTTACATCTGCTTCTGCGCTATGAGCATTTTCTAATTCCTTCTTACAATAGAATTTGTATGCAGCTATTAATGTCCGTTGCTCCATTTTATGGAATATTACCTGGACATCAATAAATTTTCGCTTTTTCATATCAAAATCAACTTCTGCACGCAAGAACTCCTCTGCCAGGAGCGGAATATCAAATTTGTTTGAATTATATCCGGCTAAATCACATCCTTCTAGTATTTTTGCTATGTTTTTAGCAATTTCAGAGAATTTAGGTTCGTCTTTAATGTCTTCATCATAAATACCATGAATTTTGCTTGTTTCTTCTGGAATAGGAACAGTTGGATTCACCCTGTATGTATAACTAGTCTCTTTACCGTTTGGATCAATTTTTAATATTGATAATTCCACTATACGATCATTAACAACATTTATTCCGGTTGTTTCCAGGTCAATAAAAACCAGTGAATTTTTTAAATTAAGTTCCATTTATGGGGTGTTTTATAAAAATTGATTGATTAAAAATGCGAATATAGTATTTTTAAAAATTATCTGTTCGTTTAATTAGCCCCTATGTTTGTAATTAGAAAAGTTCCGGGAGCAGTATTATCTTAACCCCCGAAACTTAAAACTTAAAAAATTATGAACAAAAG
>DAOVJU010000356.1 GCA_030632095.1 Chlorobiota bacterium | reverse complement strand
TAGCAAAGAATGGTTATGCAACAAATGACATAACCGATATGATTTTAACTCATTTACATTTTGATCATTGTGGAGGAAGTATAAAAAATAATGAGTCGAAAACGAAACTTGAACCAAGCTTCAAGAATGCTATTTATTGGACATCAAAGCAACAATGGGAAAATGCTGTAAAACCAAATAGAAGGGAAAAAGCTTCCTATTTAAAAGAAAACATTTTTCCAATTGAAGAAAGCGGGCAATTAAGATTAATTGATTCGAATACTGAAATTTATCCCGGGATAGAACTGAAACTATTTAATGGACATACATTAGGACAGGTAATTCCACACATTAAATTTAATGGACAAACCCTGATTTATGCAGGCGACTTGTTTCCAACTTCAGTTCACATTCCAATTCCATTTGTGATGAGTTATGATATGTTCCCATTTCAAACATTACAAGAGAAGGAAGAATTTTTAAATGAAGCTGTAGAAAAAGCTTACATTATTTTCTTTGAGCATGATATCTTCCATGAATGTTGTAATCTGCAAATGACAAAAAAAGGTGTAAGGCCAAAAGATTATTTTACGTTAAAAGAATATTTTACAACAAACTGAATATAAATACGGTTTATCTTTTAAAGGAACTTTTTTGTCTTGATTTATGGCCAATTAGTAAATCAGCACATCCTTCAGATGCATTATCCGGTACAATTACTTCAACAATTAATGTTTGTGTTTTTGTAACATTCTTTTTCCAGCGATTTGTTCCTTCTTTATTATTTAAGTTATTAAATAAAATTTCTTCTTCAATGTATCTCTCTCTTTTCCATATTGTATCATATATTGTTTCTCTTCCAATTTCTATATAGTCTCCATATTCATCATACTCATACTCTCCATATTCATCTTCTTTATACAATATTTCTTCTGTTTCGCTTATTTCTTCAATTACATTTCTGGATTTTTTATGTTGCTTGATTATTTTAAACTCAACAGTACCTAAAGCTGGATCTCCACAGATAAATATATCATATATTTGGCCAGAATAAATTACTGTTTTAGTTCGAATTGTATCTCCGGGATAAAGCTCAGCATATGTTGATTGTCCTCTGTAATCAAAACTATTGTCTGGTTCTATATCACATAAAAGCTTCTTCCCACAGCGTTGGGCATTAATAGTATATGAAGTAAAACTCAATAATAAAACAGGAATTAAAACTTTAAAAATTATTGATCTCATTATTTTATGCTTTGAGTAATTAGTTTCAGAATTTAAAAGTTTAAAAATTATTTAATTAATTCATTTCTGACCCGATTTAAATCAGCAATTATTGTCTCGTATTGTTCTTTGGTAATGATAACTCCTTCTTCATTTTCGTAAAGAATATCAAATTTAGCTTGTAATTCTTCCAAAAGCACCAATATTTTTTCTACATTTTGATCTTTTTCGTTTTCGAGATACTCAATAAGATTTTCAAGTAAAATATGTTGTTCTGCAATACGTATAATTGAAGGGTCGTTTTCCTTAAATTTGGTTACGCTTTTTGCTGCAAGATATGCGCTTTCAATCCAACCTCCTGCAACAATAAGCGCCAATTCACTTGTTTGTCCTAAATCTTCCAGGTAATTACAAGCTTCCCAATAAGCATCAGAGGCTATTTGGTACAATGAATCAGAATTAAATGAGTTCTGTTCAATTCGCCTGGCAGCAATTTCATCAAATCCTTCTGCAAATCCAAGTTCATCAGCAAGTGTTTTTACTGTTGAAAAATATAAGAATGATTGTTGCTGGTCTTCATAAACTGTTGTATATGCAAGGTCTGATGCATAAATACCAAAGTTTATATACTTACTGTAATTTGTATAATATTTCGATACATTTTCAATTTTATTGAAATGAGCATTATCATAAGAAATATCATGCTCTTTCAGAAAAATATAAAGTTCAACTGGTGATGGCAATTTGTAAGTAACATTTGTCTTTTTCCTTACATCTTGATCTTTTTCACCAGAAACCGAAGTGTCTTTTGGTTTATTATCACTTGCACATGCGAATGCAAAAATTACTATAAGTAAAATAAAAAACCTGCCTGTGTTTTGAACTAATTTAGTCATAAAGATTAATTTTTTACAAAGTATTACATAGTTTAAACAAAAATAACATATAATTTACGTGAAACAAATACACTCTACATTTTAAATTCTTTATAGATTAACTATCGTTTTCTTTTACAATAATTTTTGGTTTCCTAAGTTTTTTAGTTTCGAGAAACCCGATTAACTTTTTAAGTAAATCAAAAAGCAGTAATAAATATACCAGAAAAGTTGTTATCCAAATTACAATTATATTAAACCAAAAAGTATCAACTGCAAATTTCCCGATCTTTTTTACCGGAGCATAAAAATGAGCCCTGCCATGTGGTAAATCAGGTATATGAAAAATTGGTTCCATTAACTGAACAAACCGGTCTTTGGTTTCAACTATTTTAAGGAGCTCTTGCTTATTTAAAACAAAATCTGCCAGGCTTTTATTATAATACTTTTGTTTCAATTTGTCAACCTCTTCTTTTTCTTTAAATTCCGTAATTAAACTTTCGAATTTAAGATCTTTTTCATTACTGTATTTACTATATTTACGAATATGGTATTTTTTAACAGCTTGAAGATATTTCTTTAATTTTATTCCTATTTCCCTATTATAATTGTCCAAACCTAAATCTGAAAGGTTCATATCTAATTCAACCGGGTATGTCCGCTGAATTTCTTTAAGTCCGTTTATTACTATTTTGAAATTCTTTTTGTTTTTTTCAATATTTTCTTCGTTTTCTATCTTTTTATCAATATCATTAATTTTTGATATGAGAGCTGGTACTAAAAAGGTGTATTTATAAACAGACTCACTCATTTTTTGTTCAGTATCATAAAACAATCTCTCAAATTCATTATCCTTAAATTGCTTAACAACAATGGCTTCGTAAGCCCATCGTGATGTCATGATATCTCCAACAAAGGGAACATACCTGTAAGCAGCTAAACTTTTATGCAGTTTTTCGAATTTTACCATTGTCCCGCTTAACAAAAGTTGTGGTACCAGTATAAAAGGAATGAGAATGTAAATAGTTACAACAGATTTTAAACTGGCTGAAATAATTAATCCTAACATATTTGCAAAAGCTGCTGTTGTAAATAATAATAACCAATAGCTCAACATCATACCTTTTATTTCAAATATTAAATTTCCAATAACAACAAACGATAATGTTTGAATGGCTGAAATAGCAAATAAAACAGCAACTTTTGAATTTATATAACTTAGCTTGCTTAGATTAAGGAATGATTCCCTCTGCAGGATTTTTCTGTCTTTTATTATTTCTTCAGCACTAACCGTTAAGCCAATAAATAATGCAACTACAATACTCATGAAAAGATAAATAGGTAAATTATCATTCTCGCTAAAAATGTAAGCATTAGGATTAATTAAAGTCCCTTTTATATACTTTGTAAAAAAAGCAAGTATTGCAGCAAGTACCGGTGCTTCTAAAAAGTTGATCAGTAAATATTGCTTATCAGTAAGTTTTGAGAGTATATTCCTGATACTGAATATCTTAAACTGAGAGAATTTTGAAGGTACCTTAAAATGATTTTCCGGTAATTCTTCCTGAACATCTTTTTCCTGATGTTTCCCTTCAATATTTTTTTTATACAATTCGTACCATTCAGTTGGTAAAACTTTCCTGGTTCTTGTTAATTTACCATATTCATTAACAACTTTACTTTCTGCAATTTGCAAAACTTGCTCGGGATTTACATTTCCGCAAGTGAGACATTCGCTAACATGTGCATTTACATGATTGGTCATGGTTTTAAAATATACAACGGCATCAATAGGATTTCCATAATAAATAACATAACCACCTTTGTCCATAACGAGTAATTTGTCAAACATTTTGTAAATGTCTGACGATGGTTGATGAATATTTACTATGACCAATTTTCCTTTTAAGGTTTGTTCTTTAAGCAAATCCATAACCATATCAGAGTCCATTGATGATAATCCTGAAGTTGGTTCATCAACAAAAAGAGCAGAAGGTTCCCTGATTAATTCAAGTGCAATATTTAACCGTTTTCGTTGTCCTCCGCTAATGAACTTATTTAAGGGGCTTCCAACGGTTAAATCCCTTATTGCCATGAGATCTAAATCTTCAAGCAATTTTACAACTGATTCGGTTATTTGCTCTTCAGTAAAATCTCTAAAACAAAGTTTAGCATTATAATATAAATTCTGGTAAACGGTTAATTCTTCAATAAGTAAATCGTCTTGTGGTATAAAACCGATAACTCCCTCAAGCTTTTCTTTATCTTTATACAGATCAAGGCCGTTAATTAATATCTGGCCTGAATTAATTTTTAAATTACCATTAAGAACGTTTAGTATAGTAGATTTTTCAACTCGGCTTCCTCTCATATTTCCAATTAATTCACGACTTTCTTCAGACAAATTATCTCGGTGGTGCCCAGTTTCCCTGTTTTTAATCATGAATTCTATGTCTT
>DAOVJU010000133.1 GCA_030632095.1 Chlorobiota bacterium | reverse complement strand
TCACCCTCTCTTTGGTTTCTGTAAATTTAATTTTATATCGAACTCAGGTTACTATCTTTATAATTTTTAACCATTACCTTTTGAAAGAAAAAACTAAAACATATCACCAATCAATCACAAACTGGTTACCAACCACAATAAAAGAAGTAAAATCACATAGATGGGATAAACTGGATGTGATCTTATTTTCTGGTGATGCTTATGTTGATCATCCATCATTTGGCCCTGCCTTTATTGGACGTATTCTTAAAAATTTGGGCCTTAAAGTAGCTATTGTTCCACAACCAAACTGGAAAGATGATCTCCGCGATTTTAAAAAGCTTGGGAAACCAAAGTTATTTTTTGGTGTTACTTCAGGCTGTATGGATTCAATGGTAAATCATTATACAGCACAAAAAAGATTACGATCAAACGATGCTTATACACCTGGAGGAAAATCAGGTTTCCGTCCGGATTATGCTACAAAGGTTTATTCAAATATTTTAAAAGAATTATACCCTGATGTTCCTATTGTTATTGGTGGAATTGAAGCATCATTGCGTAGAGTTACACATTACGATTATTGGTCTGATAACTTAAAACCTTCAATTCTGATTGACAGTAAAGCAGATTTACTGGTATATGGAATGGGTGAACAACCCATGCAAGAAATTGTAAAACTATTGCAAAAAGGAGTTCCTTTTAATTCATTAAAAAATATAGCTCAAACAGCAATATTAGTTGATGACAAAAGCCAAATCAAAAAGCAAAAACATTGGGAACAAATTGAAATCAATTCACATGAAGCGTGCTTGAAAGACAAAAAACAGTTCGCGAAAAACTTCAGACATATTGAGGAAGAATCAAATAAAGTAAATGCAAGACAAATTATCCAAAAAGCAGGCGAACAATATCTTGTAATCAATCCACCTTATCGGGTAATGTCGGAAAATGAGATTGATGCCAGTTACGATTTACCATTTACTCGTTTGCCACATCCTAAATACGATAAAAAAGGGACTATTCCGGCATTTGAAATGATCAAGTTTTCGGTGAATTCACATCATGGTTGTTTTGGAGGATGCAGTTTTTGTACAATTTCTGCCCACCAGGGAAAGTTCATATCCAGTCGCTCCGAAAAATCCATTCTAAAAGAAATTGATCAGATAACTCAAATGCCAGATTTTAAAAGCTATATTTCTGATATTGGAGGACCATCTGCCAATATGTATAAAATGAAAGGTATTGACCAGTCTATTTGTGATGTTTGTGTAAGGCCATCATGTATATTTTCAAAGATTTGCAAAAACCTGGATACAAACCACAAACCAATGACTGATTTGTATAAAAAAGCAAGCAGCCATCCTAAAATAAAAAAAACTTTTATTGGTAGTGGTGTTCGATATGACATCTTGTTTGATACTAAAAATCAGAAGGAAAATCTTGAATACACTGAAAACTTAATTAAAAATCACGTTTCAGGACGCTTAAAAGTTGCTCCGGAACACAGTTCAGATGATGTCTTAAACATTATGCGTAAACCAACATTTAAGCTATTCTACCAGTTTAAAAAACTTTTTGATACAGTAAACAAAAAACACAATCTAAAACAACAGCTTATTCCTTATTTCATTTCCAGCCACCCGGGAAGTAAAATAAAAAATATGGCTGATTTAGCCATCGAATCAAAAAACCTTGGATTTTATTTAGAACAAGTACAGGATTTTACCCCAACACCTATGACTGTTGCAACTGTTATTTATTATTCCGGATATCATCCATATACACTTAAAAAGGTATATACTCCAATTTCACAAAAAGATAAAAAGAAACAACGCAATTTTTTCTTCTGGTATAAAAAAGAATTCAGAAAGGAGATAGTTGAAACGCTGAGAAATGAGGGTTTGGAGAGTATGGTTAATAAGTTGATTGATTGATTGATTGATTGGTTGATTGGTTTGGAGTTGCTGGTTACTGGTTTCTGGTTACTGGTTTCTGGTTGCTGGTTTGTCATTTTGACTCTAACTACTTACTTCCAACTTCTGACTTCCGACTTCCAACTTCTAATAAATAATATTCGCTTCCCATACGATAAAAGCATAAACAATAAATCGTAAAAAACGGAATAATGCAAAAATAATATATCTGCGAAACGGAAGATCAATTGATCCTACCAACATACTTATACCTGAAAATGGAACCGGTGTAACTGCTGCTACAATAACCAGGAAAACTCCATATTCAAGTAAATATTTTTCATATTTACCTAAAATTCGTTTTTTACTTACCCTGAAAAATAAACTCTTATTCAGAAAAACACCAATCCCAAAACCCAAAATACCTGCTAAATATGAAAATATTGCAAGAAAAACAATATGAAAAATAAATGCAGTTAATTCAAAACTTGTTGCTGCCCAAATCATAAATAATTCAGGTGGTATTATTCCAAAAATAACTTCAGAAATCAGGTAAATTAAATATATTAAACCTGTATTGGTATAAATAGGTTCAAGCCATTCAAAATAATCAACATCTACATTGTGTTTTATTAAAATAAATGCTCCAATAATAACTACTAACCAGGCAAATCCTTTTAACAAATTTCTAAATAGAAAATTACCACCTTTCATTTGTATCAATTGACTTTTTATGTCATGCAAATATATTACTCTATTCAAATTAAGCCAATAAAACTACGAATTTTATAGAACGAAGATAAATTATATAATTTTTGAACAATTTAATCCTTGAAACAGCCAATAGCTATGCATTCAATTAATCATTTCATAAAAACAGCACACAATAAAACACTTATTTAAAGATAAATTTATTGCTTTAAAGACATGTTTTTTAAGCTTTTAGATAAATTCTATTTAAAACTCACAGAAATGTATTAGTTTTGTTTTAACAATATTTATAAAGACAGTTTAATAATCTATTTTAATTTTAAACTTGCATTAATCTCTTAAAAAAATAAATCATGGAAAAGAAAACTAAAATTTTAATAATATCAGGTTCTGCATTGGTAGTTATAGCAGCTCTTGCAATTACTTATTTCTTTTTTTATGCTCCTAATGTAAAATATAAAGAAGCTATTTCTGTGGCAGATAATTATTTTACAGATAGCATATTTGAAAAAGCCAAATCTTCTTACTCTAATGCATTGGAAATTAAACCCAAAGAAGAATATCCAAAACAAAGAATTAAAGAAATAGATTTACAGGAAAAGCAAAAAATGATAAAAATCAAGTATGATAAAACAATTGCTGATGCTGATAAATTATATGATGAGAATAAATTTGAAGAAGCAAAAAAAGCATATGAATCAGCGGCTACTCTTATGAAAGATGAACAGTATCCTAAGGATAAAATCAAGGAAATAAATGGGATATTGGAGCAATTGAAAAAGAAAGCATTGCTTGAAACATACAAATATCATATAATAGTTGGAGCTTTCATTGAAAAATCTAATGCTATAAGAATGAATAAAAGAATGATGGATGAAGGAAAATCATCCAGGATCATTGTAATTAATGAAGGGAGAATGAGGGCTGTTAGCTATAGTTCGCATCCTAATCTGCAGGAAGCAATAAAAGTCCTTCCAAAAGCAAGAAAAGAAGTAATTGATGAAGCCTGGGTTTTATATCGTTAAACTCTTTAATTTATATAGCAGTCCTTTAATTTTGTATAAATCTCAGGCTTATAATCATAGAAACAGATAAACCCAATAGCATCAATTGCTTCGTTGAGTTGCTTTTCATCCTTGTTTTTAAGTACTTTTACTAATTCGGGTAAAGCATTTTTTCCAACACGAATAAGTGTTCTGCTCGCAATATCCCGGGGCAATGGATAATTATCTTTTTAAATTCTTTTTCCGGTACACTTTTATATTGATTTATTCACACTTTCCCCAGAATTGCAATCAAAGGTTTAATATTTTTTCAATTTCAGCAAGATAATCCATATTGTCACTCATTCCATTATGTCCTTGCCCATTTAAAATTATTAATCTATCAGTTTTTTTAATTAGCTCTTTTAATTTTATCGAGGATTCATAATAAATAACCTCATCCTTATCTCCGTGGAAAATTACGATAGGCATTTTACATTCTTTAATTGATTTATTTGTTTCAAACTTGTATTTTAAAATAAATGTTGGAATAATTGGGTAATTATGTTTCATCATATCTGTTAAGCTATAATATGGCGCTTGAAGAATTAATAATTTGGGGTGATTTAATGAAGCAATTTTAGTTGCAGGCCCTGTCCCAATAGAATAACCTAATACGATAATTTTATTTTCATCATATTTTGTTTTTATATTATCATATACAGTTTGTAAGTCTTTATATATTTGGTCCTGGCTACTTATAGTTCCTTCACTTTTTCCAAAACCCCTGTAATCCAACATAAAAAGATCATAATTTAAGTCTGTATAATTTTCTGCAATTTTACCCCAAGATCTCAAAGAACCTGCATTACCGTGTAAGTAAAAAATCAATCCTCTTGAAGAGTCAGCCTTAAATAAAATTCCATTTAACAATACATTGTCATCTGTTTTAAAATTTAATTCCTCGAAATTCTGTTTAAACCTAAAACTATATTCTTTTTCCAGTTTTTCAGGAAAGAAAATTATTTTTTCCTGGTTAAAATACAAGAATCCGCATCCAACTATATATATAATTAAAAGTATTTTTAAAATATTTACAATTGATTTTTTCATTGAAGTAGTTCTTGCACTCCAACAACTGGACTGTGCTCCAGTAAGGGATTTCATAGCTCTTCCGTTTCAATTTATTACTTTCGTTTATAAAGGTAAAAAAGTTTCGCAATCCACCGAAACCGCTTTTGAATATATACCGTGTTAGGTTTTCGTGCTTTCTTTCAGTTTCTCGTTCATCGGTGGCAAGGCATACTCCTATGCAATTTTTGGGTTTTTAGTGTTGGCTCACGTGAATTGCAAATGTGTATGACTTTTAGGTTATCATGTTTAAATTATTGTTGGATACAATATTTACATAATAGCATTTTATTTTAATGGTCTTTTTTTTATCATACCTCCTTTTGCATCTTTTATACTATGCATTACAATAAATGCATTTTCATCTATTTTATCTATCTCTGTATGTAGTTTTGCTAATTCCAATCTTGTTATTAATGTATAAACAATTTCCGTTTGCTTTAAGGTTTGACCTCTTTTACCGTAATAAATGGTGCACCCTCTTCCCATTTTTTCAATTATAGCCAATCTAATTTCTTCATTTTTATCTGATATAATTGTTACACCAACATATTCCTCAATTCCAGAAACTACAAAATCGACAGTTTTTGATGCTGTTAAATATGTCAACATTGCATATAACGCAATTTCAATTGTAAATACATATGCTGCAACTCCAAAAATAAAAGTGTTAAATATCAAAATTATATCTCCAATTGTCAATGATGTTTTTCGACTTACAAAAACTGCCAGTACTTCAGTTCCGTCAATAACAGAGCCACCACGAATTGCTAATCCAATTCCCAACCCTAAAAAGAAACCGCCAAATACTGCAATAAGTAATTTATCATCGGTAATAATAGGATAGGGTATAAAATGAACTGAAATAGCAAGTAACACAATTGCAATAATACTTTTCAAAGCAAATTGACGACTAATTGTTGAAAATCCCATTATTAAAAATGGAAGGTTTACAACAACGATTAAAAAAGACAATGGTATTTCACTCAATTCAGCAATAATAAGAGAAATTCCCATTACACCGCCATCTATAAACATATTTGGCAATAAAAACCCCTTTAATCCAAAACCAGCTGATAATGTTCCTAAAAGAATAAAAATAATATCATGAATAATATGCCTTAGTTCTACAGTAGTATCCTTTATTTTTTTATCTATTTGATGAGTCGATCCCTTTTTCTTTTTAACCAGATACTTTACAGTCTTAATTAATATACCTTGTAAAAGTAAGCCCATACTATTTGTTATAAAATTTCTTTACCAAAGCAACTAATTGATTTTCGGTCATGCTATCAGCAGATTCTACGGCCAACAATTTTCTTTTTGTTTTATTATTTTTAAGAATCGCCTTTTCAAGATATATTTTCATTTCTGCCGGGCCAAAAACTGCAATTTCATCATAATTAACAATTTCAAGAACAATTTTTTTAAGATATGCTGTTGTTTGTTTTTTAATGCGGTTCTTTTTTTTGTTCTCCTTGCTAAAAAACTGACTACCAAACCGGCCAAAACTTTTACTCTCGCCGGGGATTCTTTCTTTAATAATAATATCTGATTCAATATTTTTGATTTTGTGTTTTCCCTCTAAAAGGCTGATTAATATAGCTTTTTCTTTATCAAGCCAAATTCCTATCTGTTTCATGTGTTTAAATTTTTATAATTATTTTTATTTTAAGCAATTCCAAAATTTGCAAATCCAAGGAACCGCTTCGCTTTTATATTATCATTATTATACATTTTTAGTTTCTTCTATAAGTTTTTTTGATTGTTCCCAATCCATATTAACTATTGGTACAGAGTACAATACAGGCATGTCGTCTTTGTACCTTTCTTTAAGAAGTGTATCAATTCTGGTAAAAAGGAGTGATTTTGTTGTACATATAAGTATTACCGAATTAGTTTCTAGTATATTTTTCTTGGCATCCAGTCGGAAACACTTTGATTTTGTTTGCATTGTACCCTCAATTATCAATCGTTTTTTTAATAAAAGACTGACAATTTCATTGCCTTGTTCTAAAGTCTTTGCAATTATTGTTAGTGAAATCATATTAAATTAATTATTAATTTATTGTATCGATTATTGTAATATATATTATTGGTTTTTCTTCCAGGGCAGATTAACTTTTTGCTCAGACCCGACAATTAAACTTGCAATAACTCTGGTTCTTGAAAACTGTTCTAAAATGATTTTCAAAAACACTGTTATAGGTATAGACATTATTAATCCGGGAACTCCCCAGATATAACCCCAAAGCATAAGCATTACCAAAATAGTTATAACATTGATAGAAAAAGACTTACCCATAAATATAGGTTCTAAAATACCACCCATTAAAACCTGAACTAGTGTTAATGTAAGTATAAAAAATAGTAGAGTGCCAGTTGGATCAAGCTCAACAAAAGCAAATAATGACAATAATATGGCTGATATAAAAGAGCCTATCATTTGAATAAAATTGATCGCAAAAGCAAATAGTCCCCAAAAAACAGGAAAGCTTACATCAAAAAATAAACAAGCAAGACTAAATCCAACCCCAGTAAAAAGGCTGATTATAAATTTTACTTTAACAAATTTGATAATATCCTTCTCAATTCTCATAAAAGTTTTAACAGAAGAAAACCTTCGTTTAAGCAATGTATAATTCAATAATTTATGAAAATTTACAGATTCTGCAAGCCATAGAATGACAAAAAAAGATGTCATTAAGGTCATTGAAAGAGTGTCACCAATAAAATCAAGAGTTGAGCCAAAGTTTTTAAGTAGATTGTTTTTTTGAAAATAATGAACTAAAACATTTTCACCCTGAACACGTTCAATTCCAAAAAAATCTTCTATTAAAACAACTAAGCTAACTAGCTTTGATTCTGCCTTTTCAAAAAAGACCCCCTCAGTAGCTAATATTTCTTTACTTGAAAGTTGAATTAACTCGCCACCTATTTTAAATACTCCCGCAATTATTAATATTACAAAAAAAATACTTATCGGCTTAGGCACTTTTCTTTTATTAAGCCATCTCATTAACGGCAAAAAAAGTAATGCAATAAACATTGAAAGAATAAGGGGAATAAAAATAAAGGATAATATTTTTAACAAATAGAAAACCAGAGGTATTACAATAATTAGTAACAACATATTTGTTGTTCTTGTATCTTTCATCATCTATTTAATAATTTTTTTCAGCAATTCAATTTTATTGTTGACAATCGAGTCGATTTTTAGAGAACCTTCATTAACCAGTGAATCAACTACCTGGATTTTATCAGTTTTTGAATTCACCAAAGTGTCTAATTGTTTAATTTTACGTACTCCAGTATCCACAATTGAATCAATTTGTACAGCTTTGGTCTTTAATTCATTAAGTTTCTCTTCAACTTGTTTGCTCACTTCTGTACAAGAAGAAAATAGACCAATAGACATAATCAATATCAAAATGCTTTTAACCCACATTGCGTGAAATTCGACCATTTTGAAGAAATTTTGGTTCACAACCCCTGTATTTATCAACAATTGAGGGAGCGTGATTTTGTATTATACTGAAAATCAATAGCTATCAATTTTTAATTTTGTCAAATTCC
>DAOVJU010000161.1 GCA_030632095.1 Chlorobiota bacterium | reverse complement strand
TTTATATTATTACCCCTTAAAAACTTGTTTTTTTAACAAGTTTTCATCTCGAATTTCTTGAACATCAATATCCTTGATAGTATTTCTTCACCTTTTTTTGTTACTCTGTATCTGCAAGTTTTGTTCAGTTTTGTAATTATTTTATGTCCCCTTAATTTTGCTATCAGTCTTGTTATTTTACCTGACAGCTTTTTTATATTTAAAATGTCTTCTTTTGAAAACAAACCAAATTTTACCAAAACCTGTCGCAAGTCTTTATTTCTAAAACCTCTTATTGCAAATTCACCTGAAAGCACAGCATTAAACACCTTGGTAGTAAAATCAGACAGTAAATTAAACCCTGAAAATCTTCTCGGTTTCTTATTCTTACCAGATAATTTTACTTGCTTACTATTACAAAGGTTTTCAATTTCTTTATCAATGTTATCATTGTTATCAACATTAGACAAACTTTGAAGATAACGCATATTGCATGCTTTTGATATTTCAGCATAACGATATAAATTTGATATAGCTTTACCCATATTGAGCCATTTCTTTTTACTTTCGGGATTAGGATTGCGAACTTTAAATGCACTTGCATTGTTGATGGTCGTTTCAATTCGCAAATTACTTGATTTGTCATATATTTTTATTGAATTTTTATCAAGGGTAAACTTTACCCGAAAACCTTGTCCGAAAAAATTCTTACGGTCGGAGACTGCTTCTCCCTGATATAATCCGTGAACTTTTCGCCCGAAAAATGTAAATATGTTTTCTCCTACTTGACACAATGATGCATATTCTACAAAATAAGGATATAGTTTTTCTAAACTCTCCCGGTCTTTAAACATTACATCAGTAGCATATTCACATTGTTCGATATACCATTTGTAAGCCCGGTCATTAAAAATTTCTTTTATGCGTGGTAAAAATCCATTTACTCTTTCAGCTAATTTATCAAAAACTTTATACCACTTTTTCTCATGAAATTTATCACTTATCGCTTGTGCTTTTTCAATATCCTCAACCCAAGTAATACTGTTATCATAGCTTTTGTATTTTATTCCGGCTTTGTCTAACTGTTTTTTTAGATATTCCCTACCGTTGATGTAAATTTGAATTCCAAAAGTAAACCATGTTTGAAAACGTATGTGCATTAATCCAAAATCTTTGTCCATGTAATAAAAATAGTAGTGCAGACATTTTCTGAAACTGTTTTTCTTTTCCAACTTCCCATTTGCTTTATTGTATTCAACACTTAATGCCGTGCAGGGTTCTACTGCTGACAAAACACAAATTAAACCTTCTGTTATGTCTTTTTCTTTTGCTATTCTTTTTGCAATATCTTCTTTTGAAATTTTCGGACTATTTAAATATGTACTGTAAACACCCATTTCTGATACTATTTTTTCTACATGGGATTTTATTTCTTTGGTTACTCGTTGAGCATAATCCTTAAAATATTTTAATTGTATCCCTTCTTTATTCAGAAAATAGTAAAAATTATTACCGTAATAGAATTCCCCTATATATCCTTTCAAAATTATCCTATCAAAACCATGTATAACCCCGTGAATATAATCACTATATTTGTTCAGAAAATTTTTCATATTCCAAAAAAACAAAAAAATCTATAATCTCTAAACTTAATTTCTTTGAACTTTGAACTTTGAACTTTGAACTTTTAATTTTGTTTGCAGCTTCGCAGCGTTAGGAATAATTGAGGTTAGATTATAAGACTTTAGATAGAAAGACAATTTGAAACTTGAAACCTGAAATTTGTAACTTGTTTGAGTCGTTAATAAGATTTGTAAAAAAACTTTACCTTAGCTCAATAATAAAAGAATTATTTATTTATCTTCAAAACGTAAAAATAACTTCTTAAGTATTTAATATACTGATAATTATTATGCAAAAGAAAGTAGCCCTGCTTATAAGTATTTCAGTTTTTCTTTCAATTATAATAAATGCTCAGGATAAACCTGGCACTGAATTAACAGTAGCTAAATCTGCATTTATTCATTACAATAATGCAACTGCTACTAACACCAACTTAATTTTAAATGATCTATCTAAAAGTATTTCTGAAGAACCTGAAGATATTAAACTAAAATTAAATTTCAACCTGGTTATTTCAACTCATCCAATTTCTACAGGTGCTCAAATTTGTGTTCAATTATTGGATATAAAATTTGATGATAACATTTTATATAAAGGGTTTAATGTGACTACACTGCTTAAACCCAGCGAGGTTCAACTTAATCTTGAATTATTAAATGAAAATAATGATAAACTGGCAGAAATTAAGACGAAAGCTGTTAATATAATTAAGAACTATTCAAAAAAAGCATTGGCAAATTATGATGGATTTGAAGAGTTTACAAGCAAAAATGTTCATGTTACTAATTATGCTTTTAAATATGATGAACGAACAACAAATGTATTCAGGCAACGAATACAATTAATTGATGAATATTATGATTTTTCAGCACTTATTAACCTTGAGAATAGAAAATTAGATGATATTAACCTGAAAGATATTGATAAGTTAGTTTCCTATAGAGATAAAATCAGGGAAACTAATAAATTCTTAAAAAAGCTTGACAACAAAAATTTTAAATCAAAACTGAATTTAACCAATAATGATCCTGCTTTATTCGGTCAAAACCTGAAAAAAATAAAGGAACGTGCTTATGAACTGGAAAAAAACATTAATTACGCATTGCAGAATATGCATATAACCTACTTTGAAAAAGGTGTGAGTTATCTTAATGAGAATGATTCTGCAAATGCTAAATATTACTTTTTAAAATCAATAGAAGTAAAAGCTAATTATGCTCCACCTCACATTCATATAGCTAACTTCTTAAATAATACAGGGAAAAAAGATTCGAGTATTTATGTTATTATAAACGTGATAAATTCAATGGGCCCTACACCTGAAATGATGCAGAAATGTATTGAAATAAGCAGGAAAATAGCCGATGATTTTCAATCAAAAGCAGAATATCATAATCACCTGAAACAATATAAAAAAGCATTACCATTTTTGTATGCTACCAGCAATATATGTTCTCATGTATCAAAATCAATTTGTGATGAAAAACTCTATAATTTATATACTACAACTCATACCGGGATATTTAATGAAATAATAAGTAATATAAACGACCATACAAAAAATACTGATTTTGTTGAAGCAGAAAAAATGATTGATAGCGCTGTTGTGTACAAAAATATTAATAACTATTACATAGCTTCTAAAAACAAAGTTATTCCACTTATAACAAGGCTTTTTGATAATGTTATGTACACGGCTGATTCTCTCTATGATACAGGAAGTTTCCCTGAAGCCAACAAGCAGTATAATTACGCTGAAAAACTTTGCAAAAAATTTGTAGTCGTAGCTTGTAAAAATGAAATATATGATGGACTGCAAATGACAAACCAGGGAATTTATGATTCTAAAATTGATAGTATAAAGCTGTTATATGATCAAAAAAACTATGACGAAACAGAGAACTTAATTAATAAATTAAAGATCCGGCAGCTTAAATACCGATTGGTTGAAAATTCAGAATTGATTAAATATGAAAAACTTGTATTTGAGAAAAAATATTTGAAATTGATCAAAGAGGCTAAAAAATTGATTTTCTCTAAAAAATATACTGAAGCACTTGAATTACTAATAGAATCGAATATACTGCAACAAAAATTTGAATTAACAAAGTATAACGAATTTGATTCTCTCTATTATAATTCTGCTGAACAGGCTGTTCATATCGAACTTAAAAAAGGTAAACGAAGAGCAGCAGGAAACAGGATAAACGAAGCAAAAAGACATTATTCAATTGCCAATTCGATGCTTGAAAAATACAATATTGAAAAAAGCGAGCTTTTAACCATAACATTTGAAGAACTTAAATCCATTATCTTTTCACAAAAATGTAAAACTGCCCAGTTAGATTATGATGTTCAACTAAATACTGCAACCCGTTTTATTGGAGAAGGTAAATATATTGAGGCAAACAACGCGCTGATGAAAGCCGTAAGGATCTCCGATGAAAATTCAGAATGTCAGATACTGACAAAAGATGCCATTAATAAGCGTGATGGTATTTGGAATATTGTATGTTTCCAGAAAAAGAGAATAAAAATAAATGAATTGCTTGTAGCGGGAAACAACCAGGATGCCATTGTTAAATACATTGAACTGGAAAAATTTTACAAAGATTCCAGCATTTTTGAAAGATCTCGGTTAACACTTGAATCCCTAAATGATTTTATATTGAATAATACTGAAAACCTGATTAATTATGCAGTTAAACACTATGCTAACAACAATCAACTTGACATAGCGCTAAGATATTTACATGTTCTATTTGAGAAAAACTATCCTACAAAATGGACTGAAATAAACCAGAATTTATTAGGTAATTTATTGGCAGTAAGGGATAATAAAATGGAACAAATTGACGATCCAAAGACTTTTGTACAAAAATACACAGATGGAGAAAAGTGGTTCAGGTATCTTGAAAAAGCCTATGTGAAGCAATTCAAGGAATTAGGATTATAAACAAACGCACGCGTTGCATTTTGTTAAACGCGCGCGTTTGGAAGGTAAATGTCAGGCGGTTATTATTCAATCATTATTTTTCCGTTGTATATTGTACTATTGGTGTTTAGTTTATACATATACAATCCTTTGGTTAAATGACGAACAGAAATTTGTTTATTATCAGATATTAACTGATTTAAAACTTTTTTGCCCTGAATATCAAACATCTCAACTGTTATAGAAGCTGAAATATTATCTATATTAAATACTATGAATTCTGATGCAGGGTTTGGGAATACCTTTATATCCAATTCAGATATTTCAGAAACACCAATGACATTTACCTCCGTATAATAATAAGTTCCTTTCCAGGATTCAACCCAGGTTTTGGCCTCAAAATAATAAGAAATAAAATCTACTGGCATATTTGTTATATTCTCAGAGTAATCGGGTACAAACCAATCTAAAGGCGGCAATATTAAATCAGAAAGGCTATAAGCAAGATCGTAAGTATATTCGTATTTGTCTTCAGTAACCCATTGGCCGATATCTTCGTCCCAATAACTATAAATTTCTAATGTTGGGTTCCCGTTGGTATCGTAGGAATATTCTGCTTTCTCATCACCAACCCACTGGCTGGTGCTTTCGTCCCAGTAATAACAAATATACAATGTCATGTTCCCATTGGCATCGTAAGTGTATTCTTCTTTCCAATCATCAACCCACTGGCTGGTGCTTTCGTCCCAGTAATAACCAATATACAATGTCATGTTCCCGTTGGCATCGTAAGTAAATTCTGCTTCATAAGCATTAATCCACTGGCTGGCGCTTTCGTCCCAATTATAAATAATATACGATGTCATGTTCCCGTTGGCATCATAAGTGCATTCTACTTTCCAATCATCAACCCACTGGCTTGTACTTTCGTCCCATTCGTACCCAATTACCATGGTCATGTTCCCGTTGGCATCGTAGGTATATTCTTCTTTATAATCATCAATCCACTGGCTGGTGCTTTCATCCCAGTCGTAATCAATATATGATGTCATGTTCCCATTGGCATCGTAGGTGTATTCTCCTTTCCAGGAAGCAACCCACTGGCTGGTGCTTTCGTCCCAGTTATAATCAATATACGATGTCATGTTCCCATTGGCATCGTAGGTGTATTCTTCTTTACACTCAGCAACCCACTGGCTGGCGCTTTCGTCCCAGTAATAACTAATACACGATGTCATATTACTATTGGCATCATAGGTGTATTCTTCTTTCCAATCATCAACCCACTGGCTGGTGCTTTCGTCCCAGTCTTTATAAATCGAACTGTCTAATCGTTGTTTAATGGCTTGTGTTGATTTGAGAATATCTGACTGCCCGGCTTTAAACTGAAAGTGTGAATGCCTTTCATCTGTATTATGGCTTTTAAAAGCTTCAATGCCTTTCTGTTTCTTAAAGATTTCAAACTTTTGTTGTTTTTTCTGGGATCTTTGCCCCATAACTGTCACTGAAATAGCGACACCTAACAAAATTGTAATGATTCTTTTCATGTTTTTAATTAAAAGTTAATACTATGATACTTTGTTTTGTAATAATAACTACAACTTGTTTATATATTGACTTTTCTATGGATTTACAACAAAATTCATTTTGAGATTATTCATCATTTTATAAAAATAAATTATTAAACTGACTTTTCACATTTTTTATGCTTTTTATCCTGACATAAGTGTGAATTCTGTTGGTTTTACTGCTTTTATGCCCTTTTTACTTCTTTCCATCGGGTTAAAACATTCGCCATACTGTAAGTGTTATTAAAAATATCCCTGCATATACAAAAACAGCTATAACTGTAATTATTTTTGAAGTTCTATTTTCAAATTGTTGTTTCCGAATTATTATGATCGACAGCACTATACCACCAATTGATAATAATATAGCTATTATACCAATATATGGTGATATTATTGCTAAAATGTCGGTATTTAATAATTCGGGATTGTTAGTTAGCAATAGTGCAGTTTTCACTCCTTTTGGGTCGGAAAATGCAAAATCCCAATATGGTATTCGGGATGTAGTTTTTAAAACTGACTTTAACAAATGCATGCTTGCCGTTACAGGTAAAATGGCTAATACAATTTGTGTAAATGATCTTTTCAAACTTTCTTTTGCTATTACTTTTTTAATTATAACAAAAATCATATAGAAAATCAGGGGAAGAATAACAAACAAGCTAATTGCATTTATTGTTCCTGTAAGACAACCAGAAACGTTCAGTGAATGATTAATCCAACCGGGAATTGCCATAATAATTTTTTTGCTTACTGACCATTCCACAAAGATTTCATAAACTACGAAACTGCTTACAATCATAAAAAATGCTATTTCCGCCCAGGAGAGTTTTATATCAGTGAATAAATCCGTTGCAAATCTTTGTTTTTGAATTGCAATATTATCTTTTGTGCAGGATTTATGACATTGCCCGCATAAAATACAACTTCGATTATCACTTATTTTTGCAGGATAAAGCTCTGAAGTGCATGAACGTGCTGTAAATTTGTAATGATAAGTTTTGCTTATGCAATCTTTGGTTTTACAATCCTTACAAACATTTGTATCTATCACACGCAATTTTTTGAATGAGAGCAATGAATACAACCCAAGCAAATGCCCTATCTGGCAAATATATGTGCAAAAAGTTCGTTTTTCCTAAATCAGTCCGGTAACAAGTGTAACTCCAAACAGAATTAGCATATAGATTGCCATATATTGCGGAATACGATGAATTGAAAGAGTATGTATCCCAATAATTAATATTATAGCATAAAATATTGTAATTATCCAACCTGATTTCAATAATTTGCCTGGCTTTTGCTTCAACCCGATTTTTCCTGCAAAAGATGTCACAAGCTCCATGGGACATATACTGCACCAAAACCGCCCAAACAAAATAGCTGTTACAATAATTAAT
>DAOVJU010000066.1 GCA_030632095.1 Chlorobiota bacterium | reverse complement strand
CACCCATTATTTTGCCAGATACGTATAAATTTCCTACATCATCTCTAAAAATGTTGTGGGCTTCATCTCCTCCGGTTCCGGCTGATTTTGCCCATTCCCAACCATAAGTTTTTATAGCCAACGCTTCGCTGGAAACTGTAATTGCAAATGATGAAATGTTATTTTCTATATCCAGCTCTAGAAGGGCGCTGTCTGCATTAGTATGAAACAGGATATACCAGTTCCCCTCACTGGTAATTCCGGGAATTGTTTGTGTTGAATTCAATGTAAAGAAAGTGTCAACAGCTATTTCTCCAACATCTTCAAAGCCAAGCTCTACATCTGTTTCGGGTTCCAGTGTCAAATTATCAGATAAATAAAATTTAAGTTTACATGAATCGGATATACTTGTTCCCTGATTATAAACAAAACAGGAAAGAGTAATTTCTGCTCCTGGTGCTAGATAATAGGGATTGCCGTTAGCATTATAAATAATCAGATCAGGACGTATAGCCTGAGTAATTACTACATCAATATAATTCAAATTGTTATCCTCATTACTTTCAATCACTGTACTATCAATGTCAACAACGAATAAAATATACCATTTTCCAAGAGAAATATTAAGAGGTATTTCCACTTCTGAAATCAGATATGATGATGTATCATCAACTTGTAAACCACTAACCCCGATTGAATCTAAGAGTAAATCATTCAATCCTAATTCTGTATCCTCAGATAAAAAGTATTTTATTTTTGATTCACCTGATAAAGCTGTACCTGTATTTTTTACACGTGACGAAATCTCAAACAAAGTACCTGCTTCAATAGAATCAGCAGAAACACTATCATCCTGAACAATAAGATCCGGTAAAACTACATTAATAGCAATGTTTGATGTATTATTGTCAAAACTAATTTCATTAACAAGACCATCGGTATTTGTGCTAAAAAGTATGTAATATAAACCAATTGTCGTTTCAGCTGGAATTATCAGTGAAGCATCAACATTAAAAGTAGCATCACCGTCAAGTTCATCTACTACAATCGAATCAAGAATTATATCTCCACCAACAAAAGTATCCGTTGATAACCACAATTTAAATTTATTTTCTCCTGCTAAAAGACTTCCAATGTTTTTTACAATACATGTTGCATTTATTGTATCACCTGGTAGAATTGACAAGGTATCTAGCGCTGCATTTTGTATTTCCAGATCAGGTAACTCTTTAACACTTGCAACAAACATATCTCCGGAACCATCATAAGTCAGGGTTGTAGTTCCAAATTGTGTTGAATTTCCATCCATAGATCCTGTCAGATATATTTTTCCATTGTCGGTAATTACAATGTCATTACCTGTATCATAACCATTTTGTGCTGCAACAACTAACTGGCAAGTGCTTGATGAATCAATTTTAGCTGCAAAAATGTTTTTTTTCGTTCCATTTTCAATAATGATCGTATCGAATTCTATGGTTCCTGAACAAGATCCCGTAAAAAAAACATTTCCTGAGTTGTCACTACAAATGCCTTGTCCTGAAACAGAATACGTACCTTCAAATGCTTTTGCCCATGAAGTTGTACCATCAGGATTATACTTGGTAATAAAAAAATTACCGTGTTCATTTGTATTATATAAGGTAGTATCATCAAATGTAATACTATCGGTATAAGTACCAATAGTAAATACATTACCATCCTGATCTGTAGCAACGTCATAAGCTATTTCATAATTATTTTCTCCTGCTGATTTTGCATATATAACATTACCATTATTATCATATTTTGCCAGGAATATGTCATAACCTCCCTTAAATAATAGGTCAGTACCTCCAATGGTAATTGTGTTGCCTGAATAATAGCCGGTAACTAAAATATTACCAGTTCCGTCAAGGTCTATCCCTTGAGGGTAAGCTCGACCAACCCCTTCTGATCCAACAGCCCAAACTACATTTCCTTCACTATCATATTTAACAACAAATACTCCATTATAGTTATAATCACTTGCTAAGGTATCATTATCCCAACTCACTGAATTTCCTGTATAATTTCCTGTCACATAAATATTATTTGATGGATCAGAACAAATATCCATACCTTTTGTAGTTCTGCTTCCGGAAGTACACTTAGCCCAAAGTGCAGCACCCGATGGATTATATTTTACCAGGAACATATCACCAGATTCTGCATCGCTAAATAGTGTTACCGTATCAAAAACAATAGAATCCCCTCCAAACAAACCTGTAGCATAGATATTTCCTAGTGCATCAGTACAAACACCATTGCCATAATCCCAATTACTTGTCCCTGCTCTAGTAGACCAAATCACATTTCCAAGAGAATCATATTTGACCAGGAAAAAATCATTATTGCCATTATTATGTAGTGTATCTGTACCAAAAATTATTGAAGGGCTGAAAAAGGAACCAGTAACAATTACATTACCATCAGGATCAGTACAAACAGCACTGCCATTGTCTGCTCCTTCTTCCCCAGCAGATTTAGCCCATTCCCAGCCATAGGTTTGGTTTTGGGCATTTAAGATTGTGTATAAGAAGACAAAAATTAATAAAAGAAGTGCGCTTTTAAAGCTAGTGTAGAAATGAATACTTGATCTTTTCTTGTAAAAAGATTGATTTAACACTGTAGTTGGTTTCATGACTTTGTGGTTTATAATTGATTAACATTGACATATAGATTTATGTGATGATTAAAATTTATACTTGCTATGAACAATTTCAAATAAAGTTAAGGAAAAGAGATGACTAAATCCAATAAAAATTCTTATCCCATTTATAAAACTTGTCTGATTTTCCCTGTTTGCCCCAGTCCTGACAGGATTGGAAATAAAAAGGGAGTTTTTCAACTCCCTATAATTATAAAATTTAAACGGATGATTGTAAAACAAAAAAGCCGGCGCATTTAAACACCGGCTTTTATATTAATTTTAAAAATATTTTATCTGTGAATTATTGGATCAGCATTTCCATCAGGATCTCCATTAACAGTACCATCGGTATGTGCAGCGCCTAATAAAAGAACTCCTGCAGCATGAGGGGCAGCCATTGAAGTACCACTTATGGTATTGTAATCTCCACCTTTCCATGTTGAATGTATATTCACACCTGGTGCGCAATAATCAACCGGAGTACCATAATTTGAGAAATAAGCCCAGTTATCATTTATGTCCATAGCTGAGATTGTATATATATTTGGCCCTTCGGCTCTTGCTGGTGAGTGATAATTAGCATCGTCGCTTTCGTTTCCGGAGGCAAGAACAAACTTAACACCACTTTGTGAAGCTGTAATTACTGCATCATCTAATGGGTCATAAGCTCCGCCTCCCAAGCTCATATTTGCCACATCGCCATTGCTTCCGTTTGTTCCTACATAATCAACACCTGAAAGGACCCCGGAAATTGTTCCGCTTCCCCTGCGGTCAAGAACTCTGACTGGAACTACAGTTGCCCCGGCAGCAACACCAACTACGCCAATTTCATTATCTAATGCTGCAATAGTCCCGGCTACATGAGTACCATGTCCGTTCTGATCATCTGCATTCTTCGTTCTAATAACAAAGGTGACACTTCTGCTAACATCAACATTCAAATCAGGATGGTCAAGGTCAATACCAGAATCAATTACCCATGCAGTTTTACCAACACCACTTGCAGCACCACCAACCCTGGTAATTCCCCAAGGAACAACTTGTTCTTCCGGTGGGCCATTTGGATTACCACCCGGCTTCTTCAACATAACAATTCTATCAGGATATATTTTATCAACCCTTGAATCATTGTTAAGTATTTCAAGTTGATCATCGTCAAGTTTAGCTGAAAAACCATCTATAACTTTACTATATGCACGTTCCATAACCTGTTCAGGTAAATTATTTTCAGATAGTATTTTTGTATATTCCTTTCTCATAATTTCTGTTCGTAAGGTATAATTTTTACCTGTTAGAGCAGATTTTTCAATTCTCCCTTGCTTAAATACAACAATGTACTGGCCTACAATAATTTTTCCATTCTCATCGTTATTATAGATTTCAATGTCGGCCGGTGCATTATCATTTTCAATAATATCTTTCTGGCAAGCTCCCGTTCCTATTAGAATGATTAATGATAATATTGCAGCTTTTTTAGTTAAAAATTTCATTTTAGTATAATTTTAGTTTATAAATTTTCATAATTAAAGTTGAATTTAAGGTATATAATTGTGTTTTTTTAGAAAAATAGACGAATGACGCTCATCTACCGTTAAACAACTAATAACGAAGAAAAACGAAGATGGATAAATTAGTTTTTACTTATATAAAAGCCTAGAGAAACCCAAGCTCAAGTTGTGCTTCTTCCGACATCATATTTTTATTCCAGGATGGTTCAAAAACAAGATTCAATTCAACATCATTCACACCATTAATTAATGATACTTTTTCTTTAACTTCTAAAGGAAGTGACTCAGCAACCGGGCAATTTGGTGATGTAAGGGTCATTACGATTTTCACCATATTATCATCCTTTACATCGATTTCATAGATCAATCCCAAATCGTAAATGTTTACTGGTATTTCGGGATCGTATATGCTTTTTATAACTCTTAATATTTCGCTTTCTAATTGTAAAAATTCTTTTTTTTTAGTCATCTTTTATAACATAGTGATTAGTAAATAGTGAATAGTGATCAGTTGTGTGAGAATTTGTTTTGAGTTTTCTAATTCCTGGAGATTGTTTACTGTTCACAGATTACTGTTTAACTTTGCATTAAACGCTACAGCATAAAGCTTCATTTGTTTTAACATTGCCAAAAGGCCATTTGCGCGAGTTGGTGATAAATGCTCCTTTAAACCTATTTTATCAATAAAATATAAGTCAGCATCCATAATTTCTTTTGGCTCGCGGTTAGATAAAACACGTATCAATAATGAAATAATTCCTTTTGTAATGATTGCATCGCTATCGGCAGTGTAAACTACTAATCTTTCTTTAGTGAGAGATGCATCCAACCAAACCCTTGACTGGCATCCTTCAATAAGATTAGCCTGCGATTTTCCTTCTTCACTAATTACTGGCAAGCTATTGCTTAGTTCAATTAAATAATTATACTTATCCATCCATTCATCAAAAGTCTCAAACTCTTCTATTATTTCGTTTTGTAGTATGTTAATATCCATGACTATTTTTAACTAAACATTTCTATAATTTTCTTCAAACCATCAAACAAAACGTCAATTTCTTCTTTTGTATTATACATTGCAAATGATGCCCTTACCGTCCCACTAATATCGAATTTATCCATTATTGGTTGTGTGCAATGATTTCCTGTCCTTACAGCAACACCTAGTTTGTCTAAAATTATTCCTACATCAGAGTGGTGAATATTTTTCAACAAAAATGAAATAGCGCTTGCTTTATTCCTGGCATTGCCATATATTTTCAAATCTGCTATTTCCTCCAGTTTTTTTGTTCCATATTCCAACAAACCTGCTTCATGAAGACTAATATTTTCAGTTCCAACGGAAGTAATATATTTCAGTGCTTCTGCTAAACCAATTGCTCCAACAAAGTTAGCTGTACCGGCTTCGAACTTAAAAGGCAGGTCATTGTAAACAGTCTTTTCAAAAGTTACTGTTTTAATCATATCTCCGCCACTCAAAAAAGGAGGCATCGCTTCGAGCCATTTTTCCTTTCCGTATAATACTCCAATACCAGTTGGCCCATAAGCTTTATGTCCCGAGAAAGCATAAAAATCAGCATCCAAATCCTGAACATCAACTTTGGTATGATGCACTGCTTGTGCTCCGTCAACCAGAACAGGAACGTCGTTTCTATGTGCAATTTTAATAATTTCCTTTACAGGATTTATTGTACCTAAGGTATTTGAAACATGATTTATAGCAACAAGTTTTGTTTTTTCAGACAGTAGCTTTTCGTATTCATTCAGCAGCAATTCTCCATTTTCATTAAACGGAATTATTTGAAGCTTTGCACCTTTTCGTTCGCAAAGTATTTGCCAGGGAACAATATTAGAATGATGCTCCATTGCTGAAATAATTATCTCGTCCCCTTTGTTCACAAACTTTTCTCCAAAAGAATACATAACTGAATTAATTGAAGCAGTTGTACCGGAAGTGAAAATTACTTCATGAAAATGTCCGGCGTTAATAAATTCTTTGACTATTTTTCTGGCATTTTCATACTTATCTGTTGTTCTGGTACTTAAATAATGAACACCGCGATGGATATTACTATTGATTTCTTTATAAACTTTGCTTATTGCATCAATTACTGATTGAGGTTTTTGACTGGTTGCCCCATTATCAAAATATACTAATGGTTTCCCGTAAACATTTTGATGAAGAATGGGAAAATCTGCTCGTATTTTTTGTATATCGTAAGCCATTTATTAGTTACAAGTTTCAGGTTTAAAGTTTATTAAAAGTTTAGTGTTCTGAGAAATGAGTTTTTGTTGAATCATCTGTATAAAAGTATAAAATTTAAAAGTCCTTTGTCTTATTTTATTCTTCACCTAATATTTTTTTTATTGATACATCAATATAATCTTTTATTTCTTCATTTGGAAGTTCATCAATTACTTCAGAAACAAAACCGTAAAGCAACATTGCCTGTGCTTTATTTTTTGGTATTCCCCTGGATTGCAGATAAAACATAGCATCCTGGTCTAATTGCCCGGTAGTTGAACCGTGTGAACAAGCAACATCATCAGCATAGATTTCTAACTGGGGCTTGCTGTTTATCTTAGCATTTTCAGAAAGTAATACATTCCGGTTGGTCTGGTTTGCATTTGTTTTTTGCGCATCTTTCGCTACCAGTACTCTTCCAAAGAAAACAGCAGAAGCTTCATCATTAATAATTCCTTTATAAACCTGGTTGCTTTCACAACGCGGCATTGCATGATCAATAAAAGTGTAATTATCTACCAGTTGCTTGCCTTTTACCAGGTACAAACCGAACAAATTGCTATTACATCCTTCGTTTGCAAGTTTAACGGCTATGTTGTTACGAACCAAACCACCAGATAATGTAATGGTATTACACATAAAATTACTATCGCTATACTGAACCACTTTCATATGGTTCATGTGGTTTGAATTTTGGCTTTCATCCTGAATTCTTGTCCATTTAATGCTTGAATTCATACCTGCAATAACTTCGGTAACAACATTAGTAAAAGCGCTTTCACCTCCTAAAGAATGATAGGTTTCAATTATCTCAAGGCCAGAACCTATCTCTGTTATCACCAGATTTCTTGTTTGTGCTAAAATTGATTTATCAGTAGTAGTGATATTAAATATGTGAACAGGTTTATCAATTACCTGGTTTTTATTTACATAAACAAATGTCCCATCATGTGCATAAGCGGTGTTAATTGCAGTAAAATTATTTTCAGAATGTATTTCGGTGCTCTCAAAATGCTTTTTAAAAACATCCGGCATTTCCTTTGATAATGTTTTTATGCTGCCAATTTGCAAACCTTCAGAAATAATCCTTGAATGCTTTAATGAATAGAATCCGTTGATAAATACTAATTTGTTTGCTTCTAGTCCAGGGATATTGAAATTATTAATATCAATAATCTCTTCATCAACATTCAATTCAATGTATTCATTACTAAAAATTGGTGTAAGGTTTGTTTGTCTCCATCCTTCATCTTTTAAGCCCGGAAAATTATTCTTTTTATAAAATTTCAAAGCCTTAGCTTTCAAACCATTTTCTGATAATAGTTTATAATCATTATCAAAAACAGATAATATTTTTTCTTTTTTTATATCTTCTTTACTTTGCATCTAATTATTCCTCTATCATTCTCATTTACGAAACGCCATTAACTTCTGCTTTTATCCAGTCATATCCCTTTTCTTCAAGTTCCATAGCTAATTCTTTGCCTCCTGACCTGACAATTCTTCCGTTGTATAGAACATGTACAAAATCAGGAACAATATAATCCAGTAAACGCTGGTAGTGGGTAATCACCAATGTTGCGTTATCTTTTGTTTTTAACTTGTTCACTCCGTTGGCCACAATACGCAATGCATCAATGTCAAGGCCTGAATCTGTTTCATCCAGAATGGCTAACTTAGGTTCTAACATTGCCAGTTGAAATATCTCATTTTTCTTTTTCTCACCACCAGAAAACCCTTCATTAACCGATCGGTTTGTCAATTTTGATTCCATTTCAACAAGAGCTTTTTTCTCCTTCATGAATTTTAAAAACTGAGATGGAGGCATAGGATCAAGTCCTTTATATTCTCTATGCGCATTTACAGCAGCTTTAATAAAATTTGTTATGCTAACCCCTGGGATTTCTACCGGATATTGAAAAGCTAAAAATATTCCTTCACAGGAGCGATCTTCGGGGCTCATGTCCAAAAGATCTTTTCCTTCAAACTCAACCGAACCAGCGGTAACTTTAAATAAATCTCTCCCTGCCAATACGGACGCCAGTGTGCTTTTACCTGATCCATTTGGACCCATTATAGCATGAACTTCACCAGCTTTGATTTCCAGGTTAATCCCGTTTAGAATTTCTTTCCCTTCTATGCTTGCTTTTAGGTTTTTTATTTTTAACATGTTTTTCTAATTTTATCATTTGCCACCAATTCACTAATTTAAGACGAATATTTTATTCGTGCATTCGTGGCTATTTGTTTATCCCACACTTCCCTCTAGGGTAATAGCAAGTAATTTTTGTGCTTCAACAGCAAATTCCATAGGTAACTGTTTCAAAACTTCTTTGGCAAATCCATTTACAATTAAGCTTACGGCATCTTCGGTTGACAAACCTCTTTGATTACAATAAAAAATCTGGTCTTCAGCTATTTTTGATGTTGTTGCCTCATGCTCAACAATTGAAGAAGTATTATTTACATCTATATATGGAAAAGTATGTGCGCCACATTTATCACCAATTAGCAAAGAATCGCATTGTGAATAATTTCTTGAATTTGTTGCATTCCTGGAAACTCTAACTAATCCCCTGTAACTATTCTGGCTTTTACCAATAGAAATTCCTTTTGAAATAATAGTACTTTTTGTGTTTTTCCCAAGGTGGATCATTTTTGTGCCGGTATCTGCCTGTTGAAAATTATTTGTAACTGCAACCGAATAAAACTCTGCTATTGAATTATCGCCCTTTAAAATTGTGCTGGGATATTTCCATGTTACTGCTGATCCGGTTTCAACTTGTGTCCAGGAAATCTTTGAATTATTACCTTTACAAATACCGCGTTTAGTTACAAAATTATATATGCCCCCTTTCCCTTCTTTGTCGCCTGGATACCAGTTTTGAACTGTTGAATATTTTACTTCTGCATCTTTCATGGTAACAATCTCAACAATGGCTGCATGTAATTGATTTTCGTCTCGCATTGGTGCTGTACATCCTTCAAGGTAACTTACGTAACTCCCTTCGTCAGCTATTATCAATGTGCGCTCAAATTGTCCTGTGTTTGCAGCATTAATTCTAAAATATGTTGACAATTCAACCGGACAACGTACTCCTTTAGGAATGTAAACAAACGATCCATCACTAAATACTGCAGAATTTAAAGCTGCGTAGAAGTTATCGTTTGTTGGAACTACAGAGCTAAGGTGCTTTTTTACCAATTCTGGATGTTCTCTTACGGCTTCACTAAAAGAAGAAAAAATGATGCCTTTTTCCCGTAGTGTTTCTTTGAAAGTTGTATGTACAGAAACACTATCAATAATAGCATCCACTGCAACTCCTGCAAGTATTTTTTGCTCTTCAAGAGGAATACCCAGTTTTTCAAATGTCTTTAACAATTCAGGATCAACCTCATCAATACTATTATATTTGGGTTGCTTTTTAGGAGCGGCATAATAACTTATATCCTGGAAATCTGGTTTTTGATAATTTAAATGAGCCCAATTAGGCTCCTCCATTTTTAACCAATTGCGATAAGCCTTTAAGCGGTATTCGAGCATAAATTCAGGTTCTTTCTTCTTGCTGGAAATCAACCTGATCACATCTTCATTTAATCCTTTTGGAATTATTTCAGTATCAATATCACTAACAAACCCAAATTCATATTCCTTCTCCTTCAGTTCATTAATAATTTTATCTTCTTTATTTGCCATAAATCACTCTTTTTTTAAATCACCCTCACACTTGATTTGGTTAAAACAGCCTATTTAGAATTAATCTAAATAGAGCGCAAATATACAAAATCTTTAATGATTTATTATGATCTTTGTTCTGTTTTATACCTCTTTAACTATTTTTTAAACGTTTGTTTTAAAAATCTATTTGAAAAACCCTATTAATTTTATTATCCTGCTTATAATTCGTAATTTAGCAGAGCAAGTGCTTTGCATAAGCGCTTAACTGTTAGCGTAATACGGCTTTTACACACAAACACTTTGTGACAAATTATAATTAAAATGACTACTGAAAAAAATGACCTGTCGAAACTGGGTGAATTTGGACTAATTAAACATTTGACTAAAAAGATAAAACTAAATCACAAAAGTTCTGTTAAAGGAATAGGTGATGATGCCGCGGTTCTTGATTATGCAAACAAACGAATAGTTGTAACAACTGATTTGCTTTTAGAAGGAATACACTTCGACCTGGTTTACACACCTTTAAAGCATTTAGGTTACAAATCGGTAATAGTAAACCTTTCGGATGTTTATGCAATGAATGCAATACCCGGGCAAATTACTGTT
>DAOVJU010000529.1 GCA_030632095.1 Chlorobiota bacterium | reverse complement strand
AGTTACAAATAATAATAAAAATTTAGTAATAAATATCATCAAAAAAATAATCAATAATTCAATAAAAATTTCTTTTTCTGTTATAATTTCCTATAATCATTCAATCATTCAATTATTTAATCATTAACACATTACCTGTTAAATTCGTTGTAGTACCATAAATCAATACATCAAGACCTCGGATGATATCTCAAAATTGTATCTCTTAAGTATTCTCTGTCTAAATGTGTATAGATCTCTGTGGTTATTATTGATTCATGGCCTAGCATGTTTTGAACTGCCCTCAAATCAGCACCACCGTCAATAAGATGTGTTGCAAAAGAATGCCTGAATGTATGAGGGCTGATATTCTTCTTTATTTTGGCTTGTTTTGACAGTTCTTTAACAATGGTAAAAATCATCACACGGGAGAGTTTATTACCTCGCCGGTTTAAAAAAACAATATCCTTTGCTTCATTTTTTATATCAAGTTTATTCCTGTAATGTTTTACATAAAAGGAGATTTCCTTAATGCCCCGTTTTCCTATTGGTACTAATCTTTCTTTATTTCCTTTTCCTGTAACACGTATAAATCCCAGGTCGAAATATAAATTGCTCAATTGTAAGTTAATAAGTTCCGAAACACGCAAACCACAACTATAAAGCGTTTCTATAATTGCCCTGTTGCGTTGGCCTAGTTCAGAACTTAAATCAATACAATTAATTATAGAGTCAATCTCATTAATACTTAATACATTTGGTAACTTTCGTCCAATTCTCGGGGTTTCCAATAACAACGATGGGTCTGAATCAATAATTTCTTCAAGAATAAGATATTTAAAGAATGATTTTATTCCTGAAACAATTCGAGCTTGCGATTTGGCTGAAACACCTAATTCATTTAACCAGGTAATGAATTCCTTTAATATATCATAGCTAATTTTTTTTGGAACTAAAGGTATATTTTTAATCTCCAGAAATTTTTTAAGCTTTTCAACATCTTGTACGTAAGCTTCAACGGAGTTTTTCGAAAGGGATTTTTCTAAGGCGAGAAAAGAGGAAAAATTTTGTAAAGTTGAGTCCCATTTCATAATGAATATTTCAAGAATCAAAATATTGATACAATAACCTGGATTTGAATTATTTTAGATAAACAATTAATTTTCAATGGTTTCCTGATTAATAATTTCTCCGAAAATGAAACTTTCTTTTTGAATGTTCCCTTTGCCATCAAATAACCATAATGGTCCATTTACTACTCCATTACTAAACAATGCAATATTTATTAATTGTCCATTCTCATTGAAATAATACCAGATACCTTCTCTTTTATCGTTAATAAATGTTCCTAATGAATTATAATCACCATTTGTATAATATATTTTGCGTAAGCCAATCTTTTTCCCCTTCATAAAATTACCTTCTTGCTTTAAACTTCCGCTCATATAATATACCTGCCATTTACCATGATAATTGTCATTTTTAAATACACCTTTCGCAAATAATTTACCGTTTGGGTAATATCCTTTCCATTCTCCGGTCTTTTTACCATTTTCATATTTTCCTATCTGTGCTATATTACCATTTTCAAAATAGTCAATACATTCACCCTCTATTTTATTATCTAAATAAAAACTTTTAAGCATTTTATTTCCATTTGTATAATAAGCAGTAAGATCACCATTTAATTTCTCATCCAAATAAATCGAGATTCTTTGCAATTTACCTGTTTTATAATATGTATATAATGTATCAATGTATTTTGATCCAATTCTTTTGCCTTTATAATTTAAAACACCATTATCATAATAAGTTTCATATAATCCATTTATTTCATCATCAATATAGTTAATTTTTGAAGCTATTGTTTCATCAGACCTATATGAACTAATAATACCATTTTGTTTGCCATTCTTAAAAAATGCAACTGATTTGATATTACCATTATTATAATATGTTTTCAGGGTATCAACAGGCAGATCATTTAAATAAGATCCTATTTGCAAGGTAAGGCCATTGTCATGAAATGATTCGAATTCACCATTTTTTATATTTTTTTTATAATTTATCCTTGTTTTTAAACGACCACTTTCACTATATGTTAGCCATTGTCCTTCAAGTTGGTTGTTTAAATATAACCCTTCTTGCATAACTATACCATTTTCATAGTAGTAGGTATAATTACCCTGTTTTATGGTATCATCTTCAGAAATTAAGGCATAACCTTTTTCTTTTATTTTGTTTCCATCAGAATAATAGCTTGTAAATACCTCTGGTTGAGCGTAAGTTAAAGTTGAGAGAGTGAGAAAAATAAATAATAATCCGGTACGCATATTTGATGCTGTTATTCTACTTCAATCATCATTTGAGTGCCTTCCAGTGTTTTTGAGCTACCGTAATCTAAAATGGCCGACAATGCGTAAGATCCTTTTGGTAAAAAATCGGGTAATTCAAGATAAATAGTTCTGGTCGAATTAGGATATGTAAGAAATTTCATGGTATCAGCAGGAAATTCTTCAGCAGTTTCAAGGCTAGATGCAATAAGGTATACTTTACAGTCAGCAATTTTATCGCCAATGTTTTCAATATTAACAGAGAATTTCCTGATATTACCTGTTTGTTCCGGAATTTCTTTTAATCGTTTTATTTGTGCATTAAAATTAGTATTCGAGTTAGGAGTCTGAAAAACACTTACTCCTATTCTGGTACTTACTCCAATACCTGCTGATATACCTTCATCAACTGAAAAAGATGTTCTTTCTTTAACTCCTCTAACGTAAATCATACACCATCGTGTAGAATAATCACCAGTTGGTACCATGATGGATACAGTAATT